>JBEKJX010000143.1:0-7681 GCA_050011015.1 Smithella sp. | reverse complement strand
AACCTCCTTTCTTTAAAATTTAGCGATCCGGCAACTTGTACATCTTTTTTAACGATCATCAGAACGAATGTCAAGAAAAATTTGCAGATTTAACCAATAACTTGATTTTATTTTCCATGCAGGATAAAATTTATTCAATGGAAAGTTTAACAGCAAAACAAAAAAAAGTTGCCCGCATCATTCAAAAAGATATAGCCGTTACGAGCTTCCCGTTTACGGAAGCAGGCAATCTCTGCGGATTGACGGGCGTTGAAGTCCTGAACACAACCGTGCAACTCATGGAAAAAGGTTCTATCCGGAAATTCGGGGCCATACTTCGCCATCAAAAAGCAGGCTATAAAAAAAATGCACTGGTGGTCTGGTCAGTGCCGGCAGGGCAAACTCAAAAAGCAGGAAATATATTTGCATCCTTTCCTTTTATTTCTCACTGCTATGAAAGAAAACCCGCTTTCAGAAACAAATACAATATTTTTACCATGCTGCATTCCAATGATAAGAATGTTCTTTCACTGATCAGGGAAGCGGCAACTGCCTCAGGCATTAATGATTACCTGATATTGGAAAGCGTTAAGGAATTTAAAAAAATATCTCCGGAGTATTTTAAATGAAAAAAACCAGTTCGGATTGTTTTGTCAAGGCACACCGTGTTATTTCCGGAGGCGTAAACTCTCCGGTTCGCGCATGGAGGGCTGTCGGCGGCAAGCCGGTCTTTATAAAAAAAGCGAAAGGCAGTAAAATTTATGACGTTTCCGGAAAAGAATATATTGATTATGTTCTTTCGTGGGGACCGATGATTTTGGGACACGCTCATTCGACAGTAACCGCTGCCATTTGCAACACTGCTGAAAAAGGAACAAGTTTCGGAGCGCCGACTGAAGCTGAAACACAAATCGCTCAGTTAATTTCCGCGGCCATTCCCTCCATGCAACTCATACGATTTACCTCCTCCGGCACTGAAGCAACAATGACAGCCATACGCCTGGCGCGGGGTTTTACCGGAAGGAAATTGATCGCGAAATTTGACGGCTGTTACCATGGTCACAGCGATTCGCTTTTGATTAAAGCCGGATCAGGTGTCGCAACGTTCGGCATTCCCGGCTCTCCGGGAGTTCCCGCCGAAATTGCCCGGCTGACATTGAGTTTGCCGTATAACGATATGGATGCGTTGGAGAAAGCCATAAGCATCCATGGCTCGAAACTGGCGGCAATTATCATTGAACCCGTTGCGGGCAATATGGGTGTTGTCCCGCCTGGAGAGGGATTTCTGAAAAAGCTCAGAGAACTTACGGCAAAAAACGGCATCCTTTTAATTTTTGACGAAGTGATTACCGGATTTCGTTTTACCTTCGGCGGCTACCAGAATTTAATCAAAACAAAACCCGATTTAACCTGTTTAGGAAAAATCATAGGCGGAGGGATGCCTGTCGGAGCCGTAGGCGGGAAAAAAGAAATCATGGAAAAACTTGCGCCGGAAGGAGATATCTATCAGGCGGGGACTCTCTCTGGCAATCCGCTGGCGATGAGCGCGGGTTTAGCCACACTCAAAACAATCAAATCAAAAGCCAATTCATTTTCTGCTTTGGAGAAAAAAACAAAACGTCTTTGCCTTGAGATGGAAAATTTATTTTCGGAAAAAGGCGTTCCTGTTTGCATAAACCGCTTTGGTTCAATGTTCACGATATTTTTTCAGCAAGGCCCCGTTTACGATTTAAGCACTGCCCAAAAATCAGATACCGCCATGTTTGCCCGCTTTTTCCACGGTATGCTGAAAAACGGGGTGTGGCTGGCGCCTTCGCAATTTGAGGCTGTTTTTGTTTCTTTCGCCCATACTGACGCAGATATTTCTTTTACACTGGATCGCTGCGCGGCGGCTTTAAAAAATCTATAACCTCGCTGATTGACAAGCGCCTTTCATTACGGTAATGTTAACCGCAATTTGCAATGAGTAAAAACCAGTCATTCATATTTTCAGGAGATAACATGAAAAAAGCTTTAATTACCGGGATTACCGGTCAGGACGGCTCTTATCTGGCCGAGCTTCTTTTAAACAAAGGTTATGAGGTTCATGGTTTGATACGCCGTTCCAGCACTTTTAACACGGACCGCATTGATCATTTGTATCGTGATGTTCATGAAAAGGATACAAAGTTATTTTTGCATTTCGGCGATTTAAGCGTTTCCGGGCAACTTATGGATTTGCTGCACTCTCTAAGCCCCGATGAGATTTATCATCTCGGCGCACAAAGTCATGTCCGGGTAAGTTTCGACATGCCCGAATACACCGGCGATGTTACGGGATTGGGAACTTTGAGAATTCTGGAAGCAATACGTAAAACAGGAATAAAAACCAAATTCTACCAGGCATCATCAAGCGAAATGTTCGGCGCGGCTTTGCCGCCGCAGAATGAAAAGACTTTGTTTCAACCCCGCAGTCCTTATGCCGCCGCCAAAGTGTATGCCTATTACATTGTCCGGAACTATCGTGATGCCTACGGCCTTTTTGCCACTAACGGCATTCTTTTCAACCATGAATCGCCGAGGCGCGGAGAAACTTTTGTCACGAGAAAAATCACCCGGGCAGCCACACAGATCAAACTGGGATTAAAAAACAAACTTTACCTGGGCAATCTGGAAGCTAAAAGAGACTGGGGATTTGCCGGAGATTTCATCGAAGCCATGTGGCTGATGCTTCAGCAGGATGAGCCTGACGATTTTGTGATTGCGACCGGTGAAACTCACTCGGTGCGCGAGTTTGCGGAAAAAGTATTCAGTAAGCTCGATCTGGATTATAATAAATATGTTGCTATCGACCCCCGTTATTTCCGCCCGACTGAAGTTGATGTTCTGCTGGGCGATGCTTCCAAAGCGAAAAAAATCCTGAACTGGCAGCCGAAAGTTACGTTCGACAAGTTGATTGATATGATGATTGCATCGGATATGCAACTGGCTCAAAAAGAAAAAACGCTCGTGGATGCGGGTTTTTCCTGCACCAACAGTGAACGTCTTACTTAATTTGACTATGAGGATTGTGCTGTGTTGAAAGATAAAAGGATAACCGTTACCGGCGGCAAAGGATTTCTGGGAGGCCATCTGCTTAAAAAGCTGACCGATTGCGGCTGCCGGCATATTAAAATTGCCGATCGCCCCGAATATGATTTAACGGATATTGCCGATATCCGTCGGATGTATGGAGAAACCAGGCCGCAAGTAGTTATTCATCTTGCCGCCAAAGTCGGCGGTATTGGTTTTAATCAGGAAAAACCGGCTGAGCTTTTTTATGATAATTTAATCATGGGCGCACAATTGCTGCATGAAGCCTATCTCCATAATATCGATAAATTTGTCGCTCTCGGCACTATTTGCGCATATCCCAAATTCACGCCTGTCCCTTTCAGGGAAGATGATATCTGGAACGGCTACCCCGAAGAAACCAATGCTCCTTACGGATTAGCCAAGAAAATGATGCTGGTTCAGTCGCAGGCTTACAGGCAGCAATACGGTTTTAACTCCATTTTCCTGCTTCCGGTAAATCTTTATGGCCCAGGCGATAATTTTGATCCCCGCTCTTCTCATGTGATTCCCGCCTTAATCAAAAAATGTTTTGATGCCATGGATCAAAATTCCGATACGCTTGAAGTTTGGGGCACGGGATCGGCTACCCGGGAGTTTTTTTATGTGGAAGATGCAGCCGAAGCCATTTATCTGGCTGCTTTATCTTATGACAAAAGTGATCCTGTAAATATCGGCACCGGCTCTGAAATATCCATCAAAGAACTTACAAAACTCATCGCGGAACTAACCGGATTTTCGGGAAAAATTGTCTGGAATAAATCGATGCCCGACGGCCAGCCAAAACGTTTGTTGGACACTTCCAAGGCATTGAAAGAATTCGGATTTATTGCCCGTACGGATATTGCCGCAGGTCTTGTAAAAACAATCGACTGGTATAGAAAAAATCGCCATTTGTTAAAAAAATGAACGCCAGTCATGTTTTACTTGACTTTGTTCATTATTTAATGTTAAGGAGCCTCTTGAAAAATGGATAAAGAAACCAGAAAGTATGCCATGCAAATGGCTTTTGCCAGCAGCATCGGCATTGCAATGATTCTGGCAGTTCTCGGCAGTCTTTTGATAGGAGCATATTTAGATAAAAAATTTGACTCCGGCCATGTTTTCACAGTTGTTTTTTTAATGATAGGTATCGCGGCAGGATTTCGAAACTTATATAAATTAATTCAAGAAAACTTTACTGATGAAGAACAGATAATAAAGAGTTTAAAAAGTGAACCTCATCGTCAAAGACCCCCTACAAAAAAGAATTGAATTATTTAATTGGATTATACTTACCGTTTTTTTTATTCTCGCACTTATCTTTGCTTCTTTAAAATTTGCCCTGGGCGTCCTTTTTGGCGGTATTATCTGCATTTTTAACTTCTATTGGCTGGATCGAAGCTTACGCAATATCTTCGCTAATAATACCGGAAATATAAAAGCAAGAGTCGTGGGCAAATATTTCCTGCGCCTGGCGTCAACGGGTGTTGTTCTATTTTTTCTGATTGCCTATCATACTGTAAATATTATCGGTTTGCTTATCGGACTTTCCGTAGTTATCATCAACATAATTACAAATGTAATTGCCAATATGACAAAAAATAACTTTCTCAAGGAGGTTAAGTAAAATATGGAGTCGTTGCTTTTTTTAGGAAATATATCTATTGCGGGTGTAAAGATACCTGAACAGTGCATGTATGCATTGGTTGTCGTGTTATTTTTGTCCTTGCTTTCATTCCTGGCCACAAGAGGCCTGTCAGTTTATCCCGGCAAAGTCCAAAATGTAATGGAAGTGATTATCGGCGGTTTTGACAGTTTGTGCAATGAAACGATGGGACATGAAGGCAGAAAATATTTTCCCCTGATCGCCACATTAGGATTATTTATTCTTACATCAAATCTTCTGGGTCTTATACCCGGTTTTGAATCCCCTACCGCAAATATTAATACGAATGCGTCCATGGCGATTATCGTTTTTCTATCAACGCATGTTGTCGGCGTCATGAATCATGGATTTAAATACTTTAAACAGTTTATGGGACCTGTCGGCTGGCTGACTCCTCTAATGCTGCCCATTGAAGTGATCAGCCATATATCACGGCCGCTTTCACTGACTTTCCGGTTATTCGGTAATATCAAAGGTGAAGACATCGTTTTGCTGGTTGTTCTTTTTCTGGTTCCTTACCTTGTCCCCATCCCCGTTTTGATACTGATGATTTTTACCTCTCTGGTTCAGACGCTTGTTTTCATGCTTCTGGCCATGATGTATATTGCGGGAGCCATGCAGGAAGGCCATTAATATAAATAACTGCTTTGAAAAATTATATTTTTTGAAGCCTATATTTTTAAACAGCAACGGGAAATCTGATAATGAATCATTAAGGTTTCCCGTTGTTTTTTAAGTTAAATTTTTAACATTCTAAAGTGTTTCTTTTATTAGCTATTGCATTAAATAAAAGATTGTTTGTTTATCTTTTTTGTGGCAGTTTTTAAGAAACAGCATCTGATATTTGACGATTAATTTCGAACGTAATATTCAACATAATATCATAAATATTATTTTTATTATCTAAAACTTTGGTGTTTGTTATGTATTGTTTGGGAATTAATATCGGCGCATCCAGTGTTAAAGTAATCCTGCTTGAGGGAAAGAATATTTTATGGAACAAAGTAGAACCCCACGAAGGCAACTTTCTTCACACACTGGAAAGAATCTTATCCTCTCAAAATATACCGGTAAATATTAAAGCCCTGGCCACCGGCACCGAAGGCAGATATCTTTTAAACATTGACAGCGTCATTGAACCACTCTGCATAGAAGAAGCTCTTCGAAACATTAATTACAAGGTTGATGCTTTAGTATCGCTGGGCGGTGAAGATCTCGTTGTTTATACCATCGATGAGAATCAAAAGATAATAACCAGCTTTTCAGGAAACAAATGTGCGTCGGGCACAGGTGAATTCTTCAAGCAGCAGCTTGCACGAATGAATATGAACCTTGACGACATCAACTCGATTCCTGAACAAAGCCAGGCCATGAAGCTTTCTTCGCGCTGTTCCGTATTTATGAAAAGTGACTGCACCCACCGTTTAAATAAAGGCGAAGCCAGCAGGGGCGACATTGTCCTGTCGCTAAGCGATGTAATGGCCACCAAGGTTATTGACTTTATCAAAAAGGCAAAAATCATAAACAAGAAAGTGCTCCTTGTCGGCGGAGTCACAAAAAATCAACATTTCATTCGCTTTATTCAGGAGCGGATGCCGGAAAATAAATTTATCATTCCCGATCAGGCTGCTTATTTCGAAGCCTATGGAGCGGCGCTCATGGCCGGAAATTCGGGAAGTATATTGCCTTCGGCTGAAAATCTTTTCAGGCAAAACAGAATTCAATTTAAAAGATTTAAAAGCCTTAAGAGCGCGGAAGGCAAAGTCACCTACCTGCCTTCCGGAAAAACAAAAGTTACGGCAGGGAAAGAATATATCCTCGGTGTTGACGGAGGATCAACCACAACAAAAGCTTGTTTAATCGATATGGAAACAAGTGAAATTACGGCATCTTTCTACGGCCGCACACACGGCGACCCGATTAAGGCATTGAAAAATTGCTTTGTGGAGATGCAAAAACAAATTAAGGAAGATATCGGCGAAGGCCGGATCAATATAACGCTTGCAGCAACAACCGGCTCATCGCGTGAG
Organism: Smithella sp.; assembly: GCA_050011015.1. Classification (GTDB taxonomy): domain Bacteria; phylum Desulfobacterota; class Syntrophia; order Syntrophales; family Smithellaceae; genus Smithella. Next base: position 934 of record JBEKJX010000143.1, on the reverse strand, counting down.
CTTCTGGGCGTATTTCTGGAAACTCCGGCTGTATATAATGAAATCATAGCTCATAGTGTCGGCACAACTTTTTACAAAGAAAATATCGATACAATATTCGAAATAGGCGGACAGGATGCCAAATATGTTTTCCTTAAAAATAAAGTCCCTATAGATTACGCCATGAATGAAGCCTGTTCCGCGGGGACAGGTTCATTTCTGGAAGAATCCGCTCAGGGAGATCTGAATATCTCCCATGCCTGGGAAATCGGCGATATTGCTCTTGAGGCAAAAGAGCCGCTGAAATTCGGGGAACATTGTTCCGCTTTTATAAATTCGGATGTTCGCAAAGCTATCCAGCAGGGCGCGACGCGGGAGGACATCACCGCAGGCATCGTCACCTCTATTGTTTCCAATTATCTCAATCGGGTTGTCGGCAACAGGACTTTAGGTAAAAATATCGTTCTGCAGGGAGGAGTTGCCAAAAATAAAGCCATCCCCCTGGCCTTTGCGATGCTTCTGGACAAGAATATCCTCGTGCCGCCAGATCCGGAATTGATGGGTTGTTTCGGCGTCGGCATTCTGGCCAAACAAAAGCTGAAAGAAGGATTCCTGACGAAAGCAAATTACAACCTTGAAGAAATTCTGGGCACCGACATCATCTACGAAAAGGAATTTCAATGCAAAGCCTGCGACAATTTCTGTCCGATCCGCATTCTCAACGTCAACGGCAACAAATACATGTTCGGCGGCCGCTGTAATAAGTACGCCAACATCAGGAAGAAAAAAATCTTTAACGAAGAAGAGGTTATTGATTATATTGATAAACGCAACAATATTCTTTTTGTGGAATGCGCTCCCGACCCCGGGGAACTTATTAGAAAAAAGGATTATGTTGTCGGCATTCCCCGCTGTTTCTCTATTTATACGCTCTGGCCTCTATATTCCTGGTTTT
>JBEKJX010000142.1:0-7784 GCA_050011015.1 Smithella sp. | reverse complement strand
ATTTGTTCCGTTGGAGGCACAATGCCTTCCGCACGTCCAAGATTGACAATGATGCTGCCGCCTTCAAACCTTTGGGCAAAGCCGTTTACCAATTCGCCTTTTCTGTCTTTGTATTCATCATAAATATTGTCGCATTCCGCGTCTTTAACTCTTTGAATAATTATTTGCTTGGCCATTTGCACGGCAATGCGGCCGAAGGAGCTTGTTTCAATTTTCATTCCCAGACTGTCACCGGGCTCGGCTCCTTCATCAAGAGTTCTCCTCGCTTCCTCTTTGGAGATTTGTGTTTCAGGATCAAGAACTTTATCAACAACAGTTTTGAACTGAAAAACTTCAACCTCTCCGGTCTCATCATTGTAATGGGCTTCGATCTCAACGTTTTGTCCAAATTTCTTACTTGCAGCCGTAAGCATTGCCGCTTCAAGGGCTTCGATAATAATCTCTTTATTTATACCTCTGTCCTTACCCATCTGCTCGATCAGACGTTTAAGTTCTGGCAACATTTACAAATTCCTCCCTTTTCTTAGCTGATATATATTAGAATTTCAGCCTGCCGGCATTAATTCCCTATATCAATTTCTAAATCAAAGCGCTATTTTTGTTGGCGTCGTTGTCGGCTTACTCAACGTATCAGTAATACGCCTCGTCGCATCCACCTATCCGCCTCAATATCATCTTTGATTTAGAAATTGCATTACTGCGTTCTAAATTACCCGATATCGGCTAGATTAGCTTTTACAATATCCTGTCTGGGAATCCGGTAAACTTTTCCCGCTATATCTATCAAAACCAGTTTTTGGCCGAATTCCTCAATGTAATCAAGAAGAATACCGCGAAAGTTCTTACTTCCTTCGATTTTTTCGCTTGTTTTAATAATCACACTGGAGTTTTTATATTTTATAAAATCCTGATCGCGTGATATCGGCCTGTCCAGACCGGGCGATGAAATCTCCAAAGTGTAAGCGCCCATAATCACATCGCGGATATCAAAAATATCACCTAACTGATTGCTTATATTGGCACAATCATCAAGCGTAATTCCGCCTTCTTTATCCAGAAAAAGCCGGATGATCCAGCGTGAATGCATTTTCATACATTCTACATGAATCAATTCCATTCCTTCTGAAGCAACAACAGGCTCAGACAACTGCCTGATTTTTTCTTTTACATCATTATCCATTTTAGTCCAGAAAACAAAAAAGTGGGCAGGCGCCCACTCATCAATACTACCTTATCGATGGTTTGTTGTTTTGCTAGCACATTACAAAGGACAAAGCAAGCAAAAACATTGCGGCAGATAACCGCCTGTTTTGCTAAAAATGGAGCGGGCGACCGGGCTCGAACCGGCGACGTCCAGCTTGGGAAGCTGACATTCTACCACTGAATTACGCCCGCTCAGATAAAAAATATGGAGCAGTGGAATCTTATTCATACAGCCCTTTTTGTCAAGGTGTTTTTGCTAATTCACTTGATGATACGCAGATTTCCAGGATTCGATCCACGTTAAAGACGCGTTTTTGCTTGCGTGTCAGGCAATAGGCGCTAAGCCCGACAAAGGGATGGCCGCTATATTCCATTGCTTCGACAAAAAGCGGACGGATCGTCCGGCGCGATTTTTCATCTTTTGCTTTTAAATAGAGAATGTCTAAATTTTTCTTTTCTTGAATGGCATAATTGATCATCTGCAACTTGTCCTGATGGGAGCATTTTAGCTTCGCCTTGTCATATTGAATGCGCGTCAGAAATTTAACAACCTGCCAATCCATCAAAACATGGCTCTTTTTTAATGGATGCCGCAAAACCATACCTTCAAGCGTTGTGCAGCGGGAAAAGGCCACATACATTTGTCCATGCGCAAAAGTGCCCTTCCCCACATCAATAACGGCTTTTTCAAAAGTTTTCCCCTGACTCTTATGAATGGTAACGGCAAAGGCTAACCGGACCGGATACTGAGTAAACGAGCCGACACTTTCCGATGCCAGTTCGTCATTTTTTAAAAAAAAGTGATATATTTCCCATGTATATGGACTAATTTCGACTGTTTCGCCATTATCCAGTTTGGCCGTGATTATCACTTCGCCTTCATCATCTTTCTCAAACTCCAATACTTTGCCGATAGTGCCGTTAATCCATCGCCCATAGGCATCATTATTTAAAAGCATTATCTGAGCGCCTTTTTTTAGTTTCAACTCTTCGGACGTCGGCATAGATTCTTTGCCAAACTCTCCTTCAACCAATCCCCGCGCTTTCCATATTTTACCGGGCAGTTGGGCAAGCCGCTGTTCATTGATCTGATCGGATATATCATTGGTGCTGGTGAGCGAAATATAAAAATCATCGGCAGACACTTCAAAAGACGGATCACAGCGTTTATTGAACAGCGCGATATCGTCATCAGTTATGGAGTTATTGCGAATAGTGTTGAGCAGGCGAATAAAATCGTCATCCTTCTGCCGGTAAACTTTTTCCAGTTCGATAAATTCCATATCCAGTTGATCAATGATTTTGGCGCTGAAAAAATAAGGGCTGCTATAATACGACCGGAATATTTCTCGCTCGGCGCTAGAAACAACGGGCGGCAACTGATAGAGGTCCCCGATGAAAATCATCTGCACACCACCAAAGGGACGTTTGGGATTAGGACCATTCAGGCGTAAAAATTTATCCACGCAATCCAGCAAATCAGCCCGCACCATGGAAATTTCATCAATGACGATCATCATCAACTTTTTATAGATAGATGTTTTTTCTTTGCCGGTAGCCCTTTTTTTCTTGATGGAGGCAAGCGTTACGCCAGGTTTGAAATGAAAAAAGGAATGAATTGTCTGCCCGCCTACATTAACGGCGGCAACACCGGTTGGGGCCAGTATAACAACGTTTTTCCTTGTGTTTTTATGAAAATAATTAAGTAAAGTTGATTTACCGGTGCCTGCCCTACCCGTAATGAAGATATTCTTATCCGTTTTTTCCATCATATCAAGCGCGCACTGGAATTCGGAATTAAAATCAATCTCTACAGGTTTTTTTGTTTCAATCATGGTTTTCTCCGTTAAATTATATTCATTCATAGGCACAACTCTCCCTGAGTTTCAATAATCTTTATTTTTATTACAGCGTAAAATCAATTAATGGATATAAAGCCGATAATATCCAGTATTCCCGGGTTTCATAAAAAATACTTGCAAATTAGAAACAGATATATTTATGTACCAGTAACGGTTTAGCATTACTATTATCAATAGGGAAAATAGATGATGTTGAATTTTAAGATACTTACCTGTACACAAAAAGATATCGAAATTTTAGTTGAAACTATCCGAAAATCTTTCCAGGATGTAGCCCAGCGTTTTGGTTTGACGCAGGAAAACGCCCCTCTCCATCCATCCAACTGCATAGATAACTGGATTAAAGCAGATATTGCGCGTGGAGTAACCTATTTCGTTATGGAAAACGAAAACAAAATTGCAGGGTGTGTTGCCTGCGAACTGGCAAGTTCGGATATATGCTATCTTGAAAGGCTTGCCGTGCTTCCTGATCACAGACAACGTGGTTTTGGCAAGGCATTGGTTAATCATGTTTTATTAAAGGCCAGGGAACTTGGAGCCAGTTGCGTAAGTATCGGAATCATCGCTGAACATACCGAACTGAAGAACTGGTACAGAAAAATCGGTTTTGTTGAAGGAGAGAGCAAAAATTTTCTCAATTTGCCTTTCCGCGTCACCTTCATGTCTTACAAATTAGAATAAAAATAACAAAGGAAATAACGGCCAATACAGTTTAGATTATAAAGGACAACGCGGCGGCAAGGAGAATGCTCCGCAGGCGTATTAATAATACGTTGAGGAAACCATCGCCCCCGACCTGCGCCAGGGCAGGCTGTGCCAACAACGTTTGCCGAAGACCGGAAACGCATCCCGCAGGGGAGCGCATAATAAATCAAAAAATTGCTTTACCGGTAATTACCGCCTACAAGGTGGTAATTACAGTCTAAACGCTATTACGGCATTAAAGTATTAAGGTTTTTTCCCGACATATAGGCAGGCAATGCCGAAAGTGCGGGGATATATTTTAACTTCGGACATACCAGTTTCCCGCATGAAGGAGGCAAATTCTTCGGGTGAAGGGAAATTCATAATCGAATCGGCAAGATAGTAATACGCAGCGGCATTTTTAGAAAATATTTTTGCCAGGAGGGGAAGCAGGTAATTCAGATAAATATAATAAAACATTTTGAAAAATCGGTTTTGAATAAAAGTCATTTCCAGAATCATTATCTGTCCCCCCGGCACTGTAACACGCAACATTTCCCGCAGCGCGTCCGTTCTTTTGGGAATATTTCTTATACCGAAAGCCATTCCGGTAACATCAAAAGAATTTTCACAAAAAGGCAAACTCAAGGCATTCCCCTGAATAATATTTACCCTGCGCAAGAGGCCTTTTTTCTTTAACTTGTCATGTCCCATCTTCACCATCGGAAAAACAAAATCAACGGCGGCAACGGATATATTGCAGTGTTCAAGGCAGGCGTTGATTGATAAATCTCCAGTGCCGCAGGCAATATCAAGAAACATGTTGGTTTTGAAAAAAACCATTTTTTTAATCGCGAATCGGCGCCAGGCAATATCGCGGCGCAGGCTCAGCAGGTGGTTTAAAAAATCATACCTGCCGGTAATGGTCGAAAAGACTTCTTTGACCATGCCGATACGCTGTGCGTCGCTAATGGTTTTTACCGAAGGATATTTTTTGACTTTTGATTTTTGCATTTACAAAATTCCTTTTACCGCCGGGAACACAGAACAATTTAAGGTCAAATCAAATCTCTAATCAGTCCTTTTTCCTGAAATATTTTTATAACAGCGGCTGAGTTTTCGACGGTAAATCCAATACGCCACCATTTATCGCGAATATACGCGAAGAGAATCTTGTCGCGTTTGTATCTCTGGAAATCTCTGGAAAACCAGGTATGAAAATCTCCCGTTCCGTGAAAGCGGAATTTACCATTCCAAATGGAAGGATTTTGGACGATGATTTTTTTAATGTTGGAAAAAAAAACCAATTTATCGCGTTCGAAAATATCGTAACGTTTGAATAAAATACTTTCGCCGGTAATTGTAACCAACGAATCGGAATACATTGTTTCAACGATCAATTCGTTTCACTCTACATAAAGACAGATTAATTATTTATCGCGCACAAAAACTGAATTGGCGTGAGCATCAAGTCCTTCCATCTGGGCAAAGTGAGCCGTTTGCCTGTTTAACCTTCTAAAAGCTTCCTGCGAGAAAGAAAGAACACTCATACGTTTATAGAAGTCATAAACACCGAGCGGAGACGAAAAACGAGCTGTGCCCCCGGTTGGTAAAATATGGTTTGTTCCGGCCAGATAATCACCTAACGCCTCAGGTGCGAAAGATCCCAGAAAAACGGACCCGGCATTTCTGACTTTCCCTAGAATCTTCGCGGGATGTTCCACCATTAATTCTAAATGCTCGGGCGCAAAGAGATTGGCGATATCCATGGCTTCATCAACACTTTCCGTAATAATGATCGCGGCGTATTTATCCAGTGATTTTTCTATTATTGTTTTCCGTGATAATTTTTTTACTTGCTGCTTAATTTCTTGCGATACCTCACGGGCAAAATCCTCAGACGTTGTTAAAAGAACCGCCGCCGCCATTTCATCGTGTTCAAGTTGCGCCAGCATATCAGCTGCCACAAAATTAATCCTTGCCGTGTTATCGGCAATGACCACTACTTCGCTGGGACCGGCAATCATATCTATATCCACCTGACCGAAAACGAGTTTCTTAGCCGCAGCAACATAAGCATTTCCAGGCCCCACTATTTTATCCACTTGGGGAATCGTTTTTGTGCCGTAAGCCAGCGCCGCTATCGCCTGCGCGCCGCCAATCTTGAATATGCGTTTTACTCCGCTTACCTCGGCTGCCGCGGCAATAAGAGGATTAAGAAGGCCTTCTTTGACCGGACTGACCAGAATAATTTCTTCTACTCCGGCAATAGTCGCCGGAATTGCCGCCATAAGCAATGTCGAAGGATAGGAAGCCTTGCCTCCGGGAGCATAAATGCCGACACGCCGCAAAGGCAAAATACGCTGGCCCAATTCCACGCCTTCTTCTATTTTAACAGACCATCCGTGTGTTATTTGATTGTTATGATATTTTTCGATACGTCCGGCAGCCAACTTAATAACTTCCATATCTTGTGGTTTTACTAAAGACAGCGCGGCTTTTTTTTCCGAGGGCGTTACTTCCGCCGTCGCTGCGGTTAATTCATGGCCATCAAATTTGGCTGTATATTCAAATAAAGCTTCATCGCCTCTTATGGCAACATCGCTTACAATCTGAGCCACAAATGATAAAAGTTCCGGAGAATGGGCGCCGCCCCTGAGACGTAATTCACGGAAAAAATCTTTAAATTCAGCAGCGTTGGATTTAATTATTTTCATTTATTTTACCCTTTTTATATCCGCTCCGAGGGCGGAAAATTTCTTTTCTATTGTCTCATAACCTCGATCAATATGATAAACGCGGGAAATCTCCGTCGTGCCTTCGGCAACTAGCGCGGCTAAAATCAGGGAAGCCGAAGCACGCAAATCCGTAGCCATCGTTTGCGCACCATGCAACATCGACACTCCGCGAACAATCGCGTTGCCGCCCTGAATGACAATATCGGCTCCCATGCGCAGCAATTCACTGACATGCATAAAACGGTTCTCAAAAACCGTTTCAGAAATTACGCTTAACCCACTGCCAATAGTCATATAAGCCATTATCTGCGCCTGCAAATCAGTAGGAAATCCGGGATACGGCAGAGTTTTAATATCAACACTACTAATCTTTTTCGCGGAAGATACTTTCAATCCGTTTTTAATCGTCGAAATCTTCATGCCCGTATCCCTCAATTTGTTTATCAATGATTCCAGATGTTGGGGATTGCAACCGATTACATTTATTTCACCGCGTGTTATACCCGCGGCAATCATGAATGTTCCGGCTTCGATGCGGTCGGGAATAATTGAAGCTTCCACAGGCTTCAGAGAAGTAACACCGGTTATCGTGATGACATCAGTTCCAGCGCCGCTGATTTGCGCCCCCATGCCCTTTAAAACTTCCGCCAGATTGATAACTTCCGGCTCGCGCGCTGCATTGTTAAGCACCGTGGTGCCATGGGCAAGAGTTGCAGCCATCATGATATTTTCAGTGCCGGTTACAGTCTGTATGTCAAAATAAATGTCCGCTCCTTTTAATTTTTTGGCCTTCGCTTCAATATATCCGTTGTTCAGTTCAACATGGGCGCCCATATCTTCCAACGCTTTGAGGTGCAGATTGACCGGCCGTGCGCCGATAGCGCAACCTCCGGGCAGGGAAACACGGGCGACTCCCATCCGGGCCACAAGCGGCCCCAAAACCAGTACGGATGCGCGCATGGTTTTGACTAAATCATAAGGCGCATCACAACTGGTGATTTTATCGGCATTGATCTGACATGTTTCATTGCCGTCGATTTGCGCCCCCATATTTTTTAAAAGCTTTTTTATTGTTTTAATATCCACAAGATCGGGAATATTATGAAATGTATTTGTTCCCTCGGTCAGCAGCGCTGATACCATAACCGGCAGCGCGGCATTTTTTGCGCCACTGATCTGAACATCTCCATAAAGCGGTTTGCCGCCTTCAATAACTATTTTATCCACTTACTTTTCTCCTTGCCTTGATTACACGCGGCAGGCCTGCGTAATCACGCCGTATTTCAATATTATTATA
>JBEKJX010000141.1:0-7857 GCA_050011015.1 Smithella sp. | reverse complement strand
TTCTGTGCCTTGTCAACCTTTGCGTCGGCTTTCATTTCAGCCTTTTCAGTCTTTACGGCGGCGGCATCTTCCTTTTGCTCTGCATTATACTCAGCCATTACCGTAGTGGAAAATACGAAAACCAATGCGACTATAAACAATCCTAAACGCTTCATCTTAAAATCCTCCTTTTTAAATTTATTTCTATTTTAATATTACGCTTACTCCTTGTCACACTTTTGTGTTGTTACAAGGTTCCTGTTTCATCGTTCGCCTTTATTTTTTGACGATAAGAGGCTCGCTCGGCAAAAAATATAAATGTCATCAAAATAATAGACACAATAAACGCAAAGAACACCCAGACAGACCTTTCAAACAGATTCATAATTTCCCCCGATTTCATTTAAAGGTTTTCTTACTATACAAAGTCACACATGGCGGCATCGCTGAGAATCAATAATAACCGTTTGAAATCAGTTTATGCCTGCCGAAAGGATAAGGATTCGCTCTCTTGTCATACAATCTCATGGACTGGGGACACGGAAAAAAAACCAGGAGATCAATGCCGCCATCGAAAGAATAAACCCCGCCACGGCGAACCAGACGGGACGAATAATCCGTGTGCCCCTTGACTCTTCGAGCTCTTGTGTCTTCTCACTTTGTTTCTTATCCTTGTTGTCCAGCTTTCTTTCTGTCTTCTTCTGCAGGTCCTTTTTTTGTTTATGGTCCATGGATTCACCCACCGAAGGAACGTTCTTAATTCACCAGAGAACATGACTTCGGGCTTTCGTTGCTTTCCTTTCGTTTAAATTAGACGATGAGCCACGAAACTCATTTGTCGCATATAACTGATCGGGTTGATATCTCCCTGCTGTTTAAGTAACATATTGTAAGTTCGTTTAAGTCCCTTCTCACCCATCCAGGATAAACAGACTCTCGCATAAGACAGATAATCTGAATAACTCTTAAATCCCTTTAAAATATCCCTCATTATTATTCTCCTTCATTTAAATGAGCCTCTAGACTCACTTTACGTATATAACTAATCGGGTTGATATCTCCCTGCTGTTTAAGTAACATATTGTAAGTTCGTTTATGTTCATCACCATTCATCCAGAATAAATATATTTCAGCGTAAGTCAGATAATCCGGGTAATCTCTAAATCCTTTCAATCTTTCTCCCATTGTTTTTTCTCCTTATACGGATAGCAGTTGCAAGTAGCCTGCCAACAACTTAAAACAATAAGAAGTTTTAATTCATCCTTTAATAGTATGCGGTTAGATTAATAAGAGGGAGTAATGGAGATGCATGAAATGATTCGTTTGCCCTCAACATGCGGTGGAACCTCAGCATACTGAGGGCAAACTTTGGCGGGAGGTGGATAGTCCGGTTGCTGCTTTGGAGCAAATTTCTTAAAGGAACAGGCTGAATTATTAAAAACAACCTGTTCCCTTAATCCTGTCTTACTTTCGCGCTATCTCATGCCTTACGGAGCCGGCACAGTAATGGCATTGCCGTTTAATGTAACCTGAGTCTGTGCCAGTGCTCTGCCATTCAGTGCTGCGCCGCTTGCTATGGTAACCTGCTTGGCGCTCAATATATTCCCCTCAAATGTAGAGGTCGTGCCAAGGATCGCACCGGTTGGACCGCCAACTTGCCAGAAGACGTTCTTGGCCAGCGCACCGCCTGTCAACTTAATGCTGCTACCGTTGGCCAAAGTGAGATCTCCCGATATCTGGAATATCCAGACATCGCTGGCACCGCCCGAGAGAGTAACATTTGCGCCTGGTGTTGAACCTATTATAACGCCAGTAGTGTATTTGTAGAGTCCGGCTGCAAGGGTTTGCCCGTCAAGAATTCCGGCATACAGGTTAGTAAAATCCGGTGTCGTCCGTCCGGCGGCATCGGTGTACGCAGTTTCCATGTCGCTTATAGCCGCGGTCAGCCCGACCGGGTCTACCACCCTGCATGCAGGGCCAGCCGCATCGACCGTGTATATATTCCCTGTCACCATTTCTGAACAAGCTAATGTAATCGCTGCACCGGTTATTGGACTCGTTCCAATATTTCCTTTAATAGAAGTTGAAGCCGGAGTAGCTTCTGTGATTCCTTTTTTTGATAGAATCACGAAATTGCCGGCTGTTCCAAGGTCTACCGGTTGCGGTCCTGCCGCTAACGCTGTAATTGTTGTAAAGCTCCACACTTGATTACTGACCAGTGCATTGCCGGCGATGTCCTTGACCCCTGTGGTAATCGTGGCCGTATAGGTGGTATTGAGTGTGAGATTACTTAATGGCGTGAAGGTCGCAACCAGGCCAACGTAGGTGACCGTGCCGGGAACAGGCGTTGTCCCTTGCTTTAAGGTAAAGGTTGTCGTGGTGATCGTCAGGGGGTCCATCGCCTTACTGAAGGTTGCCTTGACGCTCTTATTGAGAACCACAGCAATGGCGTCATTCAGAGGATCTGTGAGAGCAACGGTTGGCGCGGAGGTATCTGTGGCCGTGCCTGTGGTAAATGTCCAGACATAGTTGCTGGCTATTGCGACGCCTGCCATGTCCGTGGCCCCGGTGGTAATCGTGGCTGTAAATAGATTACTGGACGGGAGATTGCTTGTCGGGGTGAAGGTCGCTGTTTTGCCGATATAGGCTACTGTTCCGGCTACGGCAGATCCCCCAGTTGTTGTGTCCACTACTGTAAAGGTTGTTCCGGTGATCGTTAACGGGTCCATCGCTTCACTGAAGGTTGCAACTATTTTCGTGTTGGTCGCTACACTGGTGCTGGTATCAGCAGGAACTGTGAGAGTTATGGTTGGCGCGGTGGTATCTTCGGTTGTACCTGTGGTAAAGCTCCAGACAAAGTTACTGGCCAGTGCGTTGCCGGCCTTGTCCCTGGCCCCGGTGGTAATCGTGACGGTATAGAGTGTGCCGGCATTGAGATCTGCGTCTGGTGTGAAAATCGCATTCTGGTCAACGCTGGTCACTGTGCCTGCAACTACAGTTCCGCCGGCTGTTGTGTTCACCACTTTAAAGGTTGTTCCGGTAATCGTTGCGTGATCCATCGCTTCACTGAAGGTTACGGCGATTTTTGTGTTGAGTGCTACACTGCCGGCATTATTTAGAGGGACTACAGAACTCACCACGGGCGCGGTGGTACCTGAATTTCCGTTTCCTCCTCCACTTCCACCGCATCCTGGAATTAAAAAAACACTCAAAACCAGTACAATAAATACAAGACTAACTTGCAGAGCCTTAAATCTTTTCATATAAACTCCCTTCAAAAATTATTTTTACAATTATTTTTTATTAACCTTCTACTGCTTATTTTTCGTAACCTTCATTAAGTTATAAACTCCTTCTCCGAAAAATAATAAGAACTCGCTTCAGGGCAAGAATAAAGATTGTAATGATTTAACAGCAAATAGTAGGCCAATAGCCGAAGATAAATCAGAGATTCATTATTTATCTTTAATAACGATTGGTTAGATTAATTGAAATGACCGGAAGAAAAGTGAAATGATTCATTTGCCCTCAATATGCGGCGGAGCCTCAATATATTGAGGGCATAGAATCCTTATAGTAAATTTTAAAAGTATATTTATTATTATGTGAAATGTCTTCCGCTTCCATGGTGGCTTGCCCAAAAAATAAGTAAGGAGAAAGTGTCGAATTGCAGCCGGTATGTTATAAGTATAGGTGAAAAACGAATTGGTTGACTGAGTATTGTGATCGTTTTTACTTATTGTTTCCCCATTATTTCTTACTTCAACATATTATATGTGATGCATACCGGCAGATAACGTGTAGTGATTTATTGTGACAGACAACGTTTGCGTATTTGTATTTTAAATCAAATCTACAGATTTTGGCACGATTGCATAAGAAAATTGCGGACTAAAGCACAATAAGAAAAATATAAAAAATCTTCCTGCAATAATTTTGACCGAACCATAATTTTTTTCATGACTTACCTTCTTGTGATTAATGTATCTGCTTATTTTACATGCAGATATTCAACGCCTAACAGCCTATCCGATCACCCTGAAGAGCCACTTCAGAAGCTTTACATTGTTACCGTATGGAGGATACCGTAGAGGCATATCAACCAAATTAGAGCGCGTCAAAATGCTCTTGCTGTGTGAAAAGGTATTAAAGCTTGTCTTGCCATGATAAGCGCCCATGCCGCTATCGCCGATACCTCCGAACGGCAACGTCAGGCTACCTATGTGGGATATGGTGTCGTTGATGCAGCCCCCGCCTGAACTCGTCTTTGTTAGAATTTTTTGCTGATTGTGCGCATTATTCGAAAAATAATATAGGGCGAGAGGGCGGGGAAGTATGTTCACCATATCAATGGCCTGATCCAGCCCGTCAAAGGTCATTATCGGGAGAAGTGGTCAGAATATTTCTTCTTGCATGATGCTGTCCTGAAGTGAAACCCGGTCAATCAGCGTTGGTGCGATATAAAGATTTGTTGAGTCCGTTTTGCCTCCGGCAATGATGTTCCCGTTACTGAGCAAACGAGTCAGCCTCTGAAAGTGCCTTTCATTTACTATTCTCGCGTAATCCAAACTTTGCATCGGATCGTCACCGTAAAAATCCTGTATTGTTTTTTTCATCTTCTCCAGGAAAACTTCTTTGATTGCGTTGTGAACGAGGCAATAGTCCGGAGCAATACAGGTCTGACCGGCATTGAAGAACTTTCCCCATGCGATCCTCTTAATAGCATAATCAAGGTTTGCATCCTTATCCACAATACAAGGGCTCTTTCCTCCCAGTTCCAGCGTAACAGGCGTGAGGTTTCGTGCTGCCGCTTCCATCACAACCCGGCCCACCGCTGTGCTGCCCGTGTAGAAGATATAATCGAATTTCTCGGCAAGCAACTGCCGGCTGATCTCCACACCTCCCTCAACAGCGCGGACATAATCCGGATGGAAATACTTTGATATGAGCCCGGAGAAAGTCTTAGACATATCACTGGCAAGCTCGGAGGGTTTAATGACAACACAGTTTCCTGCAGCCATCGCACCCACAAGCGGCGCGATCAGCAGATTAAATGGATAATTCCATGGACCCATAATGAGCACAACTCCATAAGGTTCCTGATAGATCCTGCTTGACGACAGGAAATGAATGATGGGCGTAGCCACTCTTCTTGGATTGGACCACGACTTGACGTGCCTGATTGCATGTTCGATCTCCACATACATGATGCCGATCTCACTTGCATAGGACTCAAAAGGCGGTTTCTTCAGATCATTATAAAGAGCTTGGATGATCCCATCTTCATGAGAGTGGATCATAGATTTGAGTTTTTTGAGCTGTTCGATCCGAAAGGAGACAGGCTTGGTCTCACCGGAATTGTAATAACGCCGCATATCGGCGACAGCCTGAGATACATCGGTTGATACCATATCACCCTCCTTCTATTCGGGTTGAGACTTCTTTATTTGACATTTAATCCTTCAATTTTTTGTTGGGCTAAAACTAATCCTTTGATGGCAAAGTTATTACTTTCGGTGCCGCTGGCGGTAAAATAATTTCATCAGGTTCTGTCGTCGCCCCGATTAATGCCGCCGTTTGAGCGCGAGCCTCTTCCAAGGCATCTCTGGGAGCATCTCCCCAATGCCGATTCCCTGGCATAAGTCACGATCAACAATAACTTTCATACACTTGACCTCTTCCAGTATCTGCTCTTTTCGTCTATATTTCGGACTTCCAATAGCCGTGGATACTACAATTCTCGACTATAGTAATTTTGCCTCCGGCTTCTTTCAAATAGAAACATGCTGCCGGATATACACTTAATGGTGTAAGCTCCATTCGGGCAATAAATTTATCATTCTGATAAGCGTCGATGAAACGAATATAGTGCTTCTCTTCCATCGGGTGCATTACCTTGCCGATTCTTACGATTACTTCCGTACAGCCGGATTCCGGGATAAGGCTGCAACTCTTATTAACAGTCAGAGCAGGAACATGTTTAACCTCGGCCTCAGGGCTCTTTTGGATGGATTCTTTAAAAATTGCATCATTTTGTAAAAATTTATCTTTTTCCGCACCGCATACCGGACATGTATCCGGCAGATTGTTGAATGCAATATGTCCGCAAACCTGGCAAATATAAATTTTCATAAGTATCTCCCTTTTTTTTAAAAATTTTATAAGTCTAACAAATAATTCTGTATGATCTTCTAACTTTTTTAATAAGACATTCCGGGAAAATCCGGCATACTTGATTTAGAAAACAGGAGCCTGTCCCGACGAAGCCCGGGAAAGATGATCCTATACGTTTAAAGCATTATCGAGGTGTTGAGCCCGCGGCTGTAATTGTTTAAACGCATTATCGGGGTAAAAACAATATGGGCACCCTTCCGATGTTTCATAACCGTAATCAATATGTCCGCATGCCTCGCAGTGCCATGCATTCGTGTCGAATAGCTCTTTGTCAAAATTATTTTCATATGTTTCACTTACGTTGCCTTCTCTTATCGATGAATCTCTATATTTCATTATTTAATCTCCCTTATAATCTCTAATTTTCAGCCGGCTGATGTTAGACAAATAGAGCTATCATTTGCAAAGCTTTATGATCGTCTTATTTCCGCGGCCAGGCTTTTTTTCATGTCTTCCCGCCTTGATATTTTCTTCGATCGGTTTCTCAATACCGATTTCTTCGTTTTCCAGTTCGGCACCCAATCTCAAAATCGCCGGATTCCAGCATCATTTTCTTCAACTCCCTATCGGAGACTTTATTACTTCCACTTTCAAATTCCTTAAGATGGTCTTCAAAAAGCCTGTCCAGCGATTTTACCATGTCAATATCCTCATATTCCATAACGACCTCCTTTGATAACTCCTTTATTTATTATGGGCTTATACATATAATTTAAAGGATCATATAAAAATAACAGCAAAAGCAAATAACAGGCCAATAACCGAAGAGGGAATAGAAGTTTTGATTAATCCTTTAAAAACAATTATTTAAGTCAATAAAATAGAAAATTATAAAAGTATGCCATGACTCGTTTGCCCTCAATATTTGGTGGGACCTCAACATATTGAGGGCATACTTTGATGGAATGTGGATAATTCGGCCGGATGTTTGCCGTCTGATGAGAATTGCGTTTCTTACAAATTGAAAGTAAGCATATCCGTAAAAAGTCATAAATGCTCATGTAGAAATACATTGGATTTAGAAATACATTGGATAGTGAAGATTAAAGATCTGAGGGCAAATTGTTTTGCCGGAATTATACGCCGGTAAATCCATGCCGGAAACGGGTAAAAATATTTTTGACATATTTATTAAATTGCTGATATACTTAACGTTATGAAAAAGAAAACTAAACCGGTGAGCAGCGGTAAGAAAGAAAAGTCTTCCCGGAAAGACGCTTTACCGCCGCAAGCAAGTACTCTTTTTCCTATTGCCGGTATCGGCGCGTCCGCCGGCGGGCTGGAGGCCCTCGAACAGTTCCTGCGGCATGTTCCCGCAAAGAGCGGCATCGCCTTTATCATCGTCCAGCATCTGGATCCGACCCACAAGGGCATGATGCGCGAATTGCTTAAGCGCGCCACTTCGATGGAGATTTTTCAGGTCAGGGACGGGATGCGGGTCAAGTCGGACTGCGTTTATGTTATTCCCCCCAACAAGGACATGTCGATTCTACACGGCGTACTGCACCTGTTCGAACCGACGGCGCCCCGCGGCCTGCGTCTCCCGATTGATTCCTTTTTGCGCTCCCTGGCCGATGACCGGCAGGAGCGCAGCATCGGCGTCATCCTCTCCGGCATGGGCTCGGACGGCACGATGGGATTGCGGGCCATCAAGGAAAAGATGGGCGTGGCGCTGGTGCAGGAACCGGCCTCGGCCAAGTTCGA
>JBEKJX010000140.1:0-7942 GCA_050011015.1 Smithella sp. | reverse complement strand
CCAGTTCTTTCTCTATCGCGGCTTTAATCGCGTCCTCATCGAATTCCAGCACATACGTTTTTATGGAGACGCGATCTTCCGGCGGCGTATTAATAATGGATAAATCCCTGATGCCAACAAGTGATAGATGAAGGGTGCGCGGAATCGGCGTTGCCGAGAGCGTGAGTACATCAACAAGAGTGCGCATCTTTTTTAATTTTTCCTTGTGAGCCACGCCGAAACGCTGTTCTTCATCAATAATCACCAGCCCCAAATCTTTAAATTCAATGTCCTTTTGGATCAGGCGATGCGTCCCCACGACAATATCCACTTTTTGATTTCTTAACTCTTCCACAATTTTCTTTTGTTCGGCAGCGCTTTTAAAACGATTCAACACTTCAACACGAACAGGGAAATCTTTGAAACGGCGGGAAAAAGTCTGATAATGTTGTTCCGCTAAAATAGTTGTAGGCACTAAAACGGCAACCTGCTTGCCATCCATGACAGCCCGGAAAGCTGATCGAATCGCAACTTCTGTTTTACCGAAACCGGCATCGCCGCAAATTAATCTATCCATCGGTTTAGAATCATCCATGTCCAGATGAATATCCTCAATCGCCTTGTCCTGATCCGGTGTTTCTTCGAATTCAAAAGTGGAGCAAAATTCCTCGTAAATCCGGTCCGGCGGGGCAAATGATTTTCTCTCCAGCGCTTCGCGGGCGGCATAAATGGCAACCAGTTCCTCTGCATATTCCCGCACTGACTTCTTAACCTTTTCTTTTACCGCTTCCCAGGAAGTCCCGCCCATCCTGTCAATTTTCGGCACATAACCGTCGGGTCCGAGATAGCGTTGAATTTTCTCCAGGGAATTAACGGGAATGTAGAGTTTGTCGCCGTCCAGATACTCAATGATTAAAAAATCGTTTTCGATCCTGCCCACGGTAATTTTTTTCAATCCGCGATAAATACCGATGCCGAAATCCGTATGAACGATGAAATCATCTTCTTTTAAATCACCGAAAGACTTAATAAAGTAACCTTCCCGCACCGGCCTGACCCGCCTGCGGGGAGCTTTTTTGACAAATATTTCTTCTTCGCTTAAAAAAACAAGTTTCATTGCCGGTATGATAAAACTGGTGGAAATTTCCCCTTCCAGCAAAACGAGCTGAGGATTCCCCTCCCAGCGGTCAATGATTTCGAGAACCGAATCCCGGGAAGATGAAACCTGCACCGGCAAATCATAGGACAAAAGCAGATGCTTCATCCGTTGAAGAGTCTCCGAAGCCGGACAAAATAAAAATATCAACATATCTTCGGACAGCCATGATTTAATCTTTTCCGCAGTCCACCGCAAATACGCGTCTTCTTTAATCTCCCCGGCAAATAATTCTCCCGCGCAAAGATATTGATAAGTTTCAAAAGCAACCTTAGCCGCCGCGCCATCCAGTTCCTGATCCAGGTTGAGGCCGATGAGAGAAACCTGTCCGAACCTGTCGAGGCCTGCCGTGATATCGGCGGAATCAATATAAGTATTTTCTTTTTCCAGATAAAATTTGCCGCTGTTTTTAGTTTTAAATAACAACTTGTCAATATTAAGCTCTGCATTCTGGATTGCCTGATTTACGATCAGCGGATTATCCAAAATCACTAAAGTGTTTTTTGAAAGATAATCAAAAAGGCAGGATAATTTATCGCGCGAAAGACCGTTGTCATTATCGTACGATTCATAAAACAGCGGTAAAAATATCGGATTGATGGAATTGGTCAAACCGTTTTTCAGGGAATCCACCAAACGGTTGCGAATCTCGCGGGGCAGAGAAAGATCGTCGGCACGCCGCCTGATATTGCGGACGGCCAGATCCAGAGTTGACGGATTGATAATCACTTCACCGGCAGGCCCGACTATGAAGGCATCCGCCGCGCTGATAGAACGCTGAGACGAACCGTCAAACGTCCGGATGGATTCGATATCATCGCCGAACATTTCCAGGCGCAGCGGATTTTTTTCCGCCGGAGGGAATATATCAATAATGTTACCCCGGATGCTAAACTCACCTTTTTCTTCCACCAGGCTTTCTCTTTTATAGCCGCCGGAAATCAGGCGGAAGAAAAAGTCGTCTCTGTTCAGCGCATCGCCTGATGAAATGATTTGCAGATAGTCATTAAACCCGGCCAGGGGCGTCACTTTTTGCATCAACGCGATTACGGAAGTGACTACGACGGTTTTTGTTTTTATCTGCAAATTGGTAAGGACTTCCAGGCGGGTTATTTCTTCCTCCCTCTGAAGAGCAAACATGTCGATTGTCAGAAAATCGAGCGACGGATAATGAAATACGGATTCTTCCCCCAGGAACAAAGACAAATCCCGCGCGAAGGCCGCCGCTTCTTTCTCTTCGGGACAAACAATAAGAAGCGGTCTATCCAGCCGCTCAAAAAGAAGAGATACTAAAAATGAACGAGCCGCGCCGTTAAGTCCGCTGACATCAACCTTTGCCGAACCTTCACTGATTTGCCGGATAAGATTATGGAGAGGCTCAGTACTTTTATTAATTTTTTTTGTGATAAGTTTTCGCACTGATTACCACCAAACTTTCTTTAAATAACGGTTATTATCCCCTAATAATGCAGCACCAAAACCCATTCTGAATGAAAAATGGATTTTCAATTCAGAATGGGTAAGTTGCAATGTTATCTAACCTTCTTCCCCTGATAATTCAATTGAAAATTTCCCTGCCTGAAATTACCATTATAAATCAATGTCTCGCCGAGCCTTCTGACAGAAGTTTTGTCTTTGATAAACTTGGTATAGAGTGTAAATACCGTCTTAAAAAAATGAAAATATCCTCGATATTTTATTGCATATTGACACATGGGTAATTTTGAAGTTAAATCATAAGATATTTCCCGATGGAAGTGCCAAGGTCACTGGTGGGCCTCCCGGACTTCAAATCCGGTGTGGGGCGCTAAAACCGTCCCAGGTGGGTTCGATTCCCATGCACTTCCGCCAATTAATCTTATAATATTGGTCACTTACCATGAGTGATGAATGGTGAGTTTGTTAACTTCTTCCGATTAAATACAAATCTCCAACATTGATGAAAATTATGAATTGACAACTTGGATTTTATTATTGATTTTTAATTTCCATTGCTTTAACCTGCTCCCATAAATTACGAGAGAGAATAAAAAATGAAAAATGCCCTAAAACCGCTCAATAACGGAGAAACTAATAAGATACTGGCGGTGTTCATGGATAATTTCGGAATGAATCGCACAGCGTCCATTGTGGCCACGATCATTGTCGGCATGATCATTATCTTTTCCTGTTTCTGGTTTTTTCATTCCGCGCCGCCGAAAACAATTATCATCACCAGTGGCGAAGTAGACAGCGCTTACTATAAGGTTGCCCAAAAGTATGCCGAAATTTTGGCTCACGACGGCGTGAAAGTGAAAATTCTGACCTCCGCCGGTTCCGTAGATAATCTCAAGCGGCTTGCGGATCCATCTTTTAAAGTAGATATAGGCTTTGTTCAAGCCGGACTGTCTAAAGGGCAGAATATCAGTCATCTGGTTTCTCTGGGAAGCGTTTCCTATCAACCTCTTCTAATTTTTCATCGCCTGCCGCATCCCGTGGAAATTCTCTCACAACTCAATGGCAAGCGTATTGCCATCGGTCCGGAAGGCAGTGGGGTACGCTCACTGGCATTAACGCTGCTTGCGATAAACGGAATCGAGTCTGGCGGCTCAACGACGTTTCTGAATATGGAAGGCGAGAATGCGGCTGCAGCTCTGCTGGCAGGAAAAACGGATGCTATTTTCTTGACGGCCGATTCCGCCTCTTCGCAAACAATGAGGGCGCTATTACAGACACCGGAAATTAAGCTGGTTAGTTTCAAGCAGGCCGATGGCTATATCCGCCGCATCGGTTACCTGAAAAAACTCACTATTCCTCAAGGCGCCATGGATTTTGGCAAAAATATCCCTGCGCAGGAAGTTGTTCTGGTTAGCCCCACGGTGGAACTGATAGCGCGGGACAATTTGCATCCGGCGCTGTCCGATCTGCTTTTGGCTGCGGCCATGAAAATACACGGGCGCTCAGCCCTGTTTCAGAGCCGCGACGAATTTCCGGCGCCTCTGGAAAACGAATACCGCATCAGCGACGACGCAAAACGTTTTTATAAATCCGGCAAAAGCTTTTTTTACCGTTATCTGCCATTCTGGTTAGCCAGTCTCCTCAACCGCGTTCTGGTCGTATTTGTTCCGCTCATTATTATATTGATTCCGGGGTTAAAAAGTATCCCGGCCTTATTCCGGTTGCGCATGCGACTGCGTATCAACAAGTGGTATCGGCTTTTATTTCTGGTTGAACAGGATTCGATGAGACAACCCGGGCTTGAGAAAATCGAGGAATTGACACAACTGATCGATGAAATCGAAGCCGAAGTCAATAAAATGAAAATGCCGGCCTCTTACGGAGACCAGTTCTACATATTGCGCACGCACATTAACTTTGTACGTACCAATCTTCAGGATCGCAAATCCACAGCATAAAAAGGAAAGGGTGCAGATACCTGCGTATGATAGTCACTGCCATGACAAATGAGGGAAAGAAGTAAAAGCTCAAATACAATTGCGATATAATCGAAACGGCTTACCCTAAGAAACCAATGAGAACTTATCCGGTTAACATAAGGAGTTTTATATGAAAGATTTAAATTACATGAACGTTGCTGAGGATGCTATCAAGAAAATAAAAAGTGGCGCTTTTTTAACCGTAATAGCAGGGAACGCTCTCAACACCATGACAATTGGTTGGGCTACTTTCGGATTTATCTGGCAAAAGCCGATCATGATGGTTGCGGTGCGAT
Source organism: Smithella sp. (assembly GCA_050011015.1). Taxonomy (GTDB): domain Bacteria; phylum Desulfobacterota; class Syntrophia; order Syntrophales; family Smithellaceae; genus Smithella. The sequence goes on along the minus strand of JBEKJX010000140.1, from coordinate 3,095 downwards.
CCTCGAGGCACACATTTGGCATCATTGAAAAAGCGGATGATTTTACCGTTACTGTGCCGGCTGGCGGGATGAATAAAGAAATTTCTTTTTGCGGTTCTGAATCCGGCAGGAATGTGGACAAATTCAAAATGTGCAAGCTGGAAATAATCGGCAGCCAAAAGGTTGTTTCGCCAATTATCAAAACAACTGGATATCATTACGAGTGTAAAATAGTTTATAAGTCCGCCATGAACGTGGCATATCTTGACAAAAATTATGATATGTCTCTTTACCCGCAAAAAGATTACCACACTCTTTACTTCGGCGAGATACTGGCTTGTTATGAAACCTGATCGGGCGACGGTTGTATTTATTTAAATGTCAATAAAAGCGGATTGACTTCGCTAAGGAGGTTATTATGGAATTAGCTGCTGCAATCAAAGGAAGAAGAAGTATTCGTAAATTCAAATCGCAGGATGTACCCAAAAATATACTTACAGAAATTCTGGAGGTGGCGCGCTGGTCGCCATCGTGGGGCAACACGCAGCCCTGGGACTTATATGTACTGACGGGTAAGACTCTGGCAAAATTCAAAGAAATGAATCTTCAGCAGACGCTGGCAGGAACGGCAATCGCTTCCGATGTGCCCATGCTGACAAATTGGCCTGATGCCATGAAAGCAAGGTATGGACAGTTGGGCAAAGTTGTCTTGTCCGCGCAGGACATAAAGAGAGATGATAAGGAAGCACGCGATAAATACTATCAGAATATGGTTTCTGTTTTTGACGCTCCCTGCCTTATTCTTGCCTGTATCTCGCGGGATAATCTTGTCGAATACCAGATGTTGGATATTGGCCTTATAGCCCAAACAATCTGTCTTGCGGCGTACGACAAAGGTCTCGGAACCTGCCTGCTGGCCGCAGCCGCACGTTACTCCGCTGAAATCAGAAAGATAGCGGCCATCCCCGAGGATAAAAAAATTGTTGTCGGCATCGCTCTGGGCTATCCGGAGCCTTCATTTCCTCTCAACAATTTCGAGCGGGATAGAGCAACGCTGACGGAATTTGTCCATTGGATGGAATAAACAACAATATATTGCGGCGTAAATACATTTTTTCACAAATAATAGTACAGAAACCGGATTGCCACCCGGCATACGCCGGGGTTCTCTGCAATAAGCTAAAGTTCATCACGAGCTGAGAGGTGGCACAATGACAATGCCGGCAGGATAATGCAGCAGAGAAATTTCATTATATTCATTATCTGCCTATGATTTTAATCCGGCGGCTTCTGTCTATGGCTTTATTCCGGCGAAAGGTGTTTCGAGATGGAGAATTCTGTTTTTTCTTCAGGATATTTTCAATATTCGACAATATTTCTTCCACCTCTTCCGAACACATATGCTCATTTGCGGCGAAATCGAATTGCAATCCATACCTGTTTTTGTTGCCCTGATTCACCATATTACGCACTGTGCATATAATATCCGAAGCATGATTCCTGCCCTGGGATATATTAAGAGAAATCTTGCTTTCTATTTCAAAATCAAGATTCGTCTCAATCGCCATACCAAAACTATTAAAATCAATGGGCTGTACACTTTCAACGCAAAATTCTCCGTTTGATTCATCCTGAAATGAAATGCTCGCAGTCATGCTTCTTGCGCTATAACGTGCATATTGCCTTCGTTCTTCACCTATATACATAAAATCTTCCGTTTAAAGGTTTGTCTGAAGGATTGCTCATTATATTATTTGATATTTTACCATATTCACGAAACATTATACCAGTTATTTTATGTCTTAAAGAATATGAAATTATTTGATTTTTTATGATTCTTGATTGCCGCCATACATAAGCAGGCATTCGCGCAAAAAGATTTCGCCTCCCTTCTCCTAAAAACCTGAAGGTCAGAAGAGGAAAGCAAATAAAAATGGAATATTTTATCTTGCCACGGCCAGAAAGAGATGCTTCTTTTACATTTTACTTAAGTTTTCTTCAGGTTACGAAAGTCGGGTTTTCGTTTTTGCATGAAGGCCGTCATGGCTTCGATATTTTCCGGGCCGCCGGCCTGTCGTTTCATGCTTTCATGCTCGGCCTTGAGGGCGGCCTCGATACCGGCCTCATGCGCAAGTTTGAGGCATCTTTTAGCCTCACGCAAAGATGCCATCGGCAACTGGGCAATTTCTGCGGCCTTGGCCATTGCGTTTTGCATAAGTTCGTCATCATTGAACTTACGGGCTGCTATTCCTGTTTCCAGGGCTCTGTCGGCATTAATCCATTCAGAGGTGAGAATTAGTTCTGCCGCGCGCCGGACGCCGATATTGGCCTGCAGCATATAAGTGCTCGCGAATTCCGGCGCCATACCGAGGCTGGTAAAGGGTATACGCATACGTAAACTTTCACCCACATAGAGGATATCGCAATGCAATAACATGGTCGCACCGCCTCCAACGGCAACTCCCTTAGCCGCGCCGATCAGCGGTTTATCAAAATCAATAACGGCGCGTTCACAAATTTGATAGGGCGGCAGTTCAGCGAATGCACCGCTATCGCTCAAATCCTGACCGGCGGAAAAATCTTTACCCGCGCCGGATATGACAACAACGATTACCTCATCGTTTTCGCGGGCAGCATCAAGCTCCGCGGAAAAGGCTTTCCACTGTTCGGTATTGAATGCGTTCTTTTTTTCAGGACGGTTCAATGTTAATGATAATATGCCGTCTTTGAGGTCTTTTATAACTGTATTGCTCATGGAAACTTCTCCTTTTTAATTAATTATTGATATTTAGAAAATCACGGCTGCATAGAACAAAACTAAAGAGTCATGCCGGTAATTATCGGATCTGGTTTTCTACTGCCTTCTTACAAGAATTATGTCAAGCCTTTTCAGAAGCAGATTATTTAAAAAGGGATTTCCCGATCAAACCCTTTTTGTAAATTTATCAGGAAGTATTTTCTCTTTGCAATTGATGTACTTTCCGGGGTGAAACATTACACTGGTATAAAATCTTTTGTAAATAATAATTGACATGCAAAAGGAACTTCCCTATCGTCCTTTTGAAAGAAAGCATTGTCTCATCAAAATAAAACTTAACAGGAATAGATATGATAAA
>JBEKJX010000139.1:0-7947 GCA_050011015.1 Smithella sp. | reverse complement strand
ATCCGCCGATAAGCTTCCATCAGGCGTTTGAGAATTTCTGTAGAAATTCGGATATCGTCGGTATAGTCTTCCGCCGCCACCCAAAGCCTGAGAATTTCAGCGCCATATTTGTCAATTGCTTCTTCCGCGCCGATAACATTACCTACGGACTTGGACATTTTCTTGCCATCGCCGTCCACGACAAAACCATGTGTTAGAACGCTTTTGTAAGGCGCGCGCCCGCGAGTTCCCACGGATTCCAGAAGCGAGGAGTGGAACCAGCCGCGGTGTTGATCGGAACCTTCCAGATACATATCGCAAGGCGAGCTCAAGTCCTCTCTTTTTTCCAGAACAGCCGCATGGCTCACGCCGGAGTCAAACCATACATCGAGAATGTTTATTTCCTTGGTAAACTCAGAACCATTGCAGTGCGGACAGGCTGTGTGTTTCGGCATCAAATCTTGGGGTTCTTTTTCAAACCAGACATCCGCGCCGCCTTTTTCCACTAACGCCACCAGATGATCCAGAATTTCCTTTGTCAGCACTTCATTTTTGCATTTCGCGCAATAGAAAACGGTAATCGGCACGCCCCACAACCTCTGGCGCGAGATACACCAGTCGGGACGATTTTCCACCATACCGTAAATGCGGTCACGTCCCCACGCGGGAATCCAATGAACTTCATTGATGCAGGCCAGCGCTTTTTTTCTGAGATCGTTTTTTTCCATCGAAATAAACCACTGCTCGGTGGAACGGAAAATAATGGGTTTTTTGCAGCGCCAGCAGTGTGGATAGGAATGCTGCATGGGCACATGTCCCATAAGCGCGCCCACTTCGTCGAGCTTTTTAATGACATTGTCGTTGGCGTCAAACACAAACTGTCCCGCGAAATGTTCAACATCTTCTGTAAATTTCCCTGCGTCGTCCACCGGCGCGTAATTGTCTAAACCGTATTCAAGACCGATTTCATAGTCTTCCTGACCGTGGCCGGGTGCAATATGTACGGCGCCGGTTCCGGCATCCAGCGTGACAAACGGAGCCAAAATCAAAAGGCTGTTTCTTTTAATCAACGGATGAACGCATTTTTGACCTTCCAGAACAGCGCCTTTGAACTCATCGAGAATCTCATATTTTTTATCACGATAACCGAAAGCGTCCAGACAATATTCAAGCATGTCCTTAGCGACAATAAGCACTTCGTTGTCAATCTTTACGGCGGCGTAAATAAAATCATCCTTGACGGCAATCGCGAGGTTGGCGGGAATCGTCCAGGGCGTGGTTGTCCAGATCACCATATTGACTTTATGCCCGGCCAACTTTGGCAGAATCTTGCTGACATCGGAGGTAAAGGCAAATTTCACATAAATAGACGGCGTACGATGATCGGCATATTCCACTTCCGCTTCGGCGAGCGCCGTCTTGCAAGACGCGCACCAGTAAACAGGCTTTTTACCTTTGTAAACACTGCCGTTGAGATAGAGTTTGCCGAATTCGGCGACGGTCGTCGCCTCATAAGGATAGGCCATTGTCAGGTAGGGATTATCCCATTCACCAAAGACACCCAGACGCTTGAACTGTTCGCGTTGAATACCGACAAATTTTTCAGCATATACGCGGCAGGCGCGTCGCTTTTCCACCTGTGACATCGCCGCCTTCTTACCGCCAAGTTCTTTATCCACCTGATGTTCGATAGGAAGGCCGTGACAGTCCCAGCCCGGCACATAAACGCCGTCAAAGCCGCTCATGTTTTTTGATTTAATCACGATATCCTTGATTATTTTATTGAGCGCTGTGCCCAGATGAATATTGCCGTTGGCGTAAGGGGGGCCATCATGAAGAATATACGGTTTCTTCCCTTTTGCCATTTGTCTAATTTTTTTATAAATGCCTATTTCTTCCCATTTTTTTAACATTTCCGGTTCACGTTGCGCCAGATTCGCCTTCATCGGAAAATCCGTCTGGGGAAGATTCAAAGTGTTTTTGTAATCCATCTCGTGCTCCTGTCTTTATTATTAGCGAAATTACTTATAAGCTTTAATAATTTAAACCAAGACAACCTTTTCAGGCGGCTTGGTTACGATGCAGTGAACTATCACATTATTATACCACTTTCAAGTAAACTCTATAATACTTAACACTGATAATTTCTTGATAAATTTGCTGAATTTCAGGCTTTTTTTATATAAAGACTTGACATCGGGCATATAGCCACTAAAATACGAAATAATAATTACAAATATATTGCTTCAATTACTGCACAAGGCAGTTTTTGCATTGAGGAGGTTAAAAAATGAAAAGAATTTTGTTGTTTCTCGCTACCAATATTGCCGTGATCTTTGTTTTAAGCATTGTCGTCAGTGTGCTTGGAGTTGGTAATTTTCTTGATAAAAACGGTTTAAATATGACCAGTCTGCTTATTTTCGCGGCGGTATTTGGCTTTGGCGGTTCGTTTATATCGCTGGCGATGTCCAAATGGATGGCCAAACGCTTGATGGGAGCGAAAGTCATAACTAATCCCACAAGCGCGGCAGAAATCTGGCTGATAGATACAGTTAAAAGACTTGCTATGGCATCTAATGTTGGCATGCCGGAAGTCGCCATATTCGATTCTCCCTCGCCCAATGCCTTTGCAACCGGCATGAGTAAAAACAGTGCTCTTGTCGCCGTAAGCACAGGCCTGCTAAGATCTATGAATAAAGAGGAAATAGAGGCCGTTCTTGGTCATGAAATGAGCCACGTGACCAACGGCGACATGATTACCCTGACGCTGATTCAGGGTGTGGTCAATACATTCGTTATATTCCTGTCACGCGTTGTGGGATTTTTTGTGGACAGGGTTATCTTAAAGAATGAAGAAGGTAGAGGTCTGGGCTTTTTTATAACCACAATTGTAGCTCAAATTGTCTTCGGCGTATTGGCCAGCATTATCGTTTTTTGGTTCAGTAGAAAACGAGAATTCATAGCTGATGCCGGTGGCGCGAAACTCGCCGGAAATCAAAACATGATCGCGGCGCTGGAAAGACTAAAACAAGGCGTCGCTGAACCCCTGCCGGATCAGATGTCCGCTTTCGGCATTAACGGGAAACCTTCCAAACATAATTTTGCACTCATGTTTATGACCCATCCTCCGCTTGATGACCGTATCGAAGCATTAAAAAAAATGTCTAATTTTTAATGAACCATTGCGGTGGTCGAGAATGACTTCGTCAGGAGGGCTGTGAAAATAAATTTAGAATCGAAATTTAAAATAATTGATAATATTAAAAAGATGGATTTTGCCCGGGTAACCGAAATGCTCAAAGATGCATATTGGAGCAAAGGCATCGGCATTGAAGAAGTTAAACGAGGAGCAAATAATTCCGCTTTGGTTGTGGGAGTGTTTACGTCTGAAGGCGATCAAATCGGTTATGCGCGAGCAATCTCGGATAAAACCCGCTATGCTTATATTCTTGATGTTTATGTGAATGAAAATTTCAGAAAACAAGGCGTGGGACAGGCCATGATTAAATTCATCCTGAATCACCCCAAATTAAAAGACGTCTATCAATGGCTTTTAATTACAAAGGACGCGCACGGTGTGTACAGCAAGGTTGGATTCAAGCCGCTGGAACACCCGGAAAGATGGATGGAAATACGCAATCCCGGACCGAAGAGGTAAATAACGAAGGGAATTGGCAGTCAGGCCTTGACGAAACAGGCCCAAATATCAATTCCCCCCACATTATTTAATGCCCTGCTGACTATAGAATAACCGCCTTGATCGGGGAGAAGCCCTTTGAATTAACGAGAGCGTCCTGACACTCATTTCCCTTTGAAATCCGCAGCCCTTTTCTCTATAAAAGCAACGAATGCTTCTTTCAAATCATCTGTTGTCAATAAGAACATGTTCTTTTGTATAGCCAAAGCCATTCCTTCACTAACACTTGTATAGCGGCTGAAGTTGAGAACCTCTTTTGTGCATTGAATGCCAAGGGGAGCATTAGCGGCTATCTGCACGGCCAGCTTTTGAGCGCCAATCTCAAGAGCATTTTTGTCCGCGAAAATATCATTGACAAGCCCCATATTCTTAGCCTGCAACGCGGAATAATTGCCCGCTGTGTAGGCCATTTCTCTGGCAAATCCCTGGCCGACTATCAAAGGAAGCCGCTGAAGCACACCCATATCGGCAACCAATCCGATGTTGGCCTCTTTAAGACAAAAGATTGCATCTTCAGTGCAGAGGCGGATATCACAGGCGGAAATTATATCAAGCCCGCCACCTATGCATTTACTGTGTACGGCAGCAATGACCGGTTTGGGACATTCTTCAATCGAATTACAGCAATCAAATAATGGCTGGGATTTCTTAATGATATTGAAAGTCCCTCTGGCCGTTCCGTCAAATCCCCCGACGGAATCTTTCAAATCAAGACCTGAGCAAAAAATTCTGGCCTTGCTTTGCAGGATAATAGCCCTTACCTCATCCATAGCGCCCAGTGTTTTAAAAACACCGGCAATCTCCGCGGCAAATTCCAGACTCAAGGCGTTCAGGCTTTTCTCTCTGGCCATAGTTACTGTAGCGATATAATCCTTAATTTCCAGTTCAATAAATTTATAAGACATATACTTCTCCTTAAGAAATTGTTAATTTGTTTTAATGTTCGTTTACGTTTTTTCCTATGATTTTTTGTATAAAGAATTTTTAGCGATGTACTTGCGGACTTTATCCGGCGTAAGATATCTTATAGACTTACCTACTTTTATCATTTCTTTCATGTGAGATGATGAAATATCCAGAAAACTTGTATGACGGAAATAAATTGTATGTCCCGTTGGTCCTGTAAATCCATCAATCTTTTTATCGTAGGTAAATTTTGCGGCGAAGGCTTTCGGCAGAATTGCGTCCAGTCTCATATCGTCATAGCCGGGACGCGTCATTACGGCAAAATTGCATAACAGCAGAAGCCGCTCCCAGTCTTTCCAGGTCGTGATAGCCTGAAAAGCGTCCTGCCCGACAATGAAGTATAATTCCAAGTCCTCCATGTACTTATTGAGAATGTATTCCACCGTTTCCACGGAATAAGATTTTCCGGCGCGTAAATTCTCCACATCGGAAAAGGAAAAATTAACATTGTCTTCAATTGCCAGACGAATCATTTGTTCGCGATGATTAAAAGATGTTATTTTGGCTTCCAGCTTGTGCGGCGGCCTGGATGACGGGATAAAAATAATGCGGTTCAATTTGAAAATTTCCAGCATTTCCTCCGCACCCCGCAAATGTCCGAAATGAATCGGATCAAACGTTCCTCCTAAAAGCCCCCATCTCATGTTCTCACCTGACCATTGCCATAAATTATGAATTTTGTTGTTGTTAATTCTTCCAGCCCCATAGGACCGAAAGCATGCAGTTTTGTTGTGGAAATACCGATTTCGGCGCCTAATCCCAGTTCAAAGCCATCGCTGAAGCGCGTTGAAGCATTGATCAGCACAGTCGAAGAATTGACCTCATTCAAAAAGCGTTGAGAATTGGCATAATCATTGGTGATTATCGATTCGGTATGTAAAGAGCCGTATTTCTCAATGTGAGCGATCGCCTCATCCATATTCTCCACAATTTTTACCGCCAGAATCAAATCAAGATATTCCGCGTACCAATCATTTTCGTCGGCTTTCTCAATATTTTTCAGGATTGACTTCGTTTTGGCACATCCCCTTATGACAACACCGGCTTTTCTTAATTTATTCGCTACCAGCGGCAAAAATTTACCGGCTATATCCTGATGTACCAGTAAAGTTTCCATGGCATTGCACACGCCCGGACGCTGAGTTTTGGCATTTAAACAAATATTAACAGCCATATCAATATCGGCCCAGGCGTCTACAAAAATATGACACACTCCCTTATAGTGTTTGATTACAGGTATCTTGGATTGGGCGACTACGGCGCGAATCAGATCTTCTCCGCCGCGAGGTATGATCAAATCAATGTACTCATCCAATTGCAGCATTTCTGAAACAGCTTCGCGATCTATCATCGGAATTACCTGAATCGCGTTTGCGGGTATTGATGTTTCCCGCAATACTTTTTGCAGCACGGAAGCAATCGCCAGATTTGATCTGATTGATTCAGAACCACCCCGCAAAATTACGGCATTTCCCGATTTGAGACAAAGAGCGGCGGCATCAACAGTAACATTGGGACGTGATTCGTAAATAATGCCGATAACGCCCAACGGAATTCGCATCCGGCCGACCAAAAGCCCGTTGGGTCTGCGCCACATGGAAATTACTTTGCCGACGGGATCAGGCAGAGCGGCTACCTCCCTTAAACCTTTGGCCATCTGTTCAATTGTGGCTTGCTTCAAAGTGAGTCGTTCCAGCATGGCGCTGGAGATACCTGATTTTTTAGCTTTGATCACATCTTTGTAATTTTCTTCCAGAAGGAATTTACAATTTCGTTCCAGTTCATCCGCCATTTGCAAAAGGGCGCTGTTTTTTTCCGTCTCCGTCACGCGGGAAAGTTTTCGCGCCGCCAGCGACGCGTCCCGGCCGATTTGCCGTATAGAGTTTTTTATATCCACATCGTAATCCTCAAAAATAAATTTACTTGCATTTTCTCTAAAATTATTGCTAAAAGCTGCCCCGTTTAAAGAAGTATGATATGAAAAATTTTATTGTTTTCAGCTTTTAGCAATAAGAATTACCAATGTCAATCTACAAGACAAAAGTTTACGTGTCAAGACCTTTGCCCAAGCATAAAATATTATGAACAGAATACGAATTAAAGCCGGTAGTAAAATTTACCAAATCATTAAAGACGGCGGATTTAACTTCGATTCTGTGTCAACTTACTTTGGACCGGCGGTAGGACCAAGGTGGCTTATTGCCAGCGGATTTGATTTGACTCTCCTGAAAGGAGGTTTTTTAGGCCGTTCTAACGCCGTTCACTTGATTGGTTCCTCTGCGGGCGCATTTCGTTTTGCCGCCTGGCTGCAGCCTGAAGCTATCGAATCATACAATAAACTTTTAAATGCTTATATAAATGTAAAATACTCCCAAGAAGATACGCCGGCAACAGCGCTGGAAAAAATTACCGGCATCATTAATGAATATCTGGAAGACGACGCGCTGCCTTTTGCTCTGGCTAATAAAAAATACCGTCTGGTTGTAATTACCGCACGGTCACGCGGTCTTGTGGCTTTTCAAAACATATGGTTACAAAAACTGGGATTGGCAACATGTTTTGTATTGAACTATTTCAGCAGAGATAATATTTATCGTTTCGCGGACAGGGTTGTTTTTTATAATGCTTCAAAACCACCCGCATTTTGTCTTAAATCGCAATTCCGCGGAAATTATATACAGATGAATGAGGTTAATTTTAAATATGCCGTCATTGCCTCAGGTGCTATTCCTCTTGTTATTGACGGTGTGCGCGATATTTACGGCGCTCCCCGCGGAGTTTATCGCGATGGCGGCCTTATTGATTATCATCTTTCACACCAGTTTGCCGCCAGGGAAAACGAAATTGTGCTTTTCTTTCATCATCAGGAAAGAATAATCCCCGGCTGGCTGGATAAGAAAATAACGCGCCGCCAACCGGAAGCTCGTACTTTAAACAATGTTTTAATGCTTTTCCCCTCGCAAAGTTTTATCGAAAATCTCCCCGGCGGGAAAGTGCCCGACCGTACCGATCTGGTTACATTTATCAACGATCCGGAAACAAGGATTAAAAACTGGCGCAAGGCGGTGGAATTATCCGCTCCTCTGGGCGAAGATTTTTTAGAACTGGTGGCAAGCGGCAAAATCCGCGATGTAGTGGAAAAGTTATAGGGAATAATTTTAAACCGTTGCCTTTTTTAACCTGACGCCTTAAATGTGGTTCAAATGATTATTCAGGAACTGTTGGACATTTATAGATCCTGCACACTCTGTCCGCGCGCCTGCGGGGTTGACCGGACAAAAGGCGAACTGGGCTATTGTCGTTTG
>JBEKJX010000138.1:0-13954 GCA_050011015.1 Smithella sp. | reverse complement strand
TTCTTTTATTTTTTCAGGGAGCAGTATCTTAAAATTGCCTTGATCATCCTCCTGATGGTTGCCGCTGTCAACACGGCGCTGACATACCAGCGCAATAAGATCTGGAAAAATGAATACACCCTGTGGGACGATTGCCTGAAAAAGTCTCCGGATAAAGCCAGAGCCCATAACGAGAGAGGTAATGCATACACTGAACTCGGTTTGTACCGGCAGGCCATTGAGGACTTCAATAAGGCGATTAGCCTTAATCATAATTATGACAAGGCTTATTATAATAGAGGCACAGCTTATAGTAAACTTGGTCAATATCAACAAACTATAAACGATTGCAGTGAGGCCATCCGTTTAAAACCTGATTATGCAAAGGCTTACAATAATAGAGGGAGTGCTTATGCTACGCTTGGACAATATCAGCGAGCCATCGCCGACTTCAATGAAGCAATACGACTTCAACCTGATTACGCCCCTGTTTATTACAACAGAGGGAATATTTATAATAACCTCGGTCAGTATCAACTGGCCATCGAGGACTTCAATAATACTATCAGATTAAGTCCTGATTATTCCATAGCCTACAACAGCAGAGGGGTTATTTATGGTAAACTGAAACAGTACCAACGCGCTATAGATGACTTCAACAAGGCGATAGACCTGAACCCCGGTTATTTTAAGGTATACAACAATCGGGGATTTGCTTACGCCATGCTTGGCCAGTATCCAAGAGCCATTGAGAACTACAGTAGAGCGATTAACATGGAACCAGATTATTTCCCGGCCTACGATAACAGAGCAAATTTATATTTTAATCATGCGAATAAAAAACTTGGTTGTCTTGACGCGCAAAAAGCTTGTGAGTTGGGCAATTGCAAGACATTAGAAAATGCTGAAAGAAAAGGATACTGCCGCTGATTCTCCTATACGGTTAAACTTCAATCATGCCTTTTTAGTTGAAAAATATACTCTTAAATGATAAATTATTACGTTATTTAAGCAAGAGAAAAAATCATGCAGGTATCGCAGAAAAGAAAAGAAGACCAACAGGATAATTTACTTGAAGAATTATTGCGGGAAAAAGCCGCAGTTTTGAGTCGCGCAGGCTTTGCTGTTGATGAAGCGATTGAAAAGTTGAAAAAAATAGACAGGGAAATAGAAGAAAAGATCTCTGTCTTAAACGCACTTGACTGGAATAATCATACTGCGGAAATATCGCGAAAGAAACAATTAATATATGAAGAAATCAATTCCAATATTGATAAGTTCAATGCTATCCATCAAAAAGCCGAACTGCAATATTATTATCTGATTGTTACACGGGAAGCTTTGGGTTTGCGACGGCATGAGACGATTCGGGAAATTTACCGGATTCCCGAAAAAAAGAAAAAAAACGGACCATTTAATGGATAGATACAAAAAGCAACGTACGCGGATGGTTGAAACGCAAATAAAAGCTCGCGATGTAAGCGACGTCCGTGTGTTGAGAGCCATGGCTGCTGTTCCGCGCCATCTTTTTGTCGACGAAGGATTGATTGATCAGGCTTATAACGACAGTCCATTGCCTATAGGGGAACACCAGACTATCTCACAGCCCTATATAGTGGCCCTGATGACGGAAGCATTGGAATTGCAAGGAAAGGAAAGAGTTCTGGAAATCGGCACCGGTTCCGGTTATCAAACGGCGGTGTTGGCTTGTCTGGCGGATCGTGTTTTTTCTGTTGAACGCATTGCTTCATTGGCCGCAAACGCCCGCAGAATTCTTGATAATCTCAATTTATATAACATCGCCATCAGGGTAGGTGATGGCTCTTACGGCTGGAAGGAAGAGGCTCCTTTTGACGCGATTATCACAACAGCCGCAGCGCCGGCAATTCCTCAATATCTGGTCGATCAGCTTGCTGCCGGTGGAAGGATGGTCGTTCCTGTCGGCAGTCGCGACGTGCAGACTTTATATAAACTTACCCGTTCTGTAGAAAATCCGCAGGAGATAAAAAAAGAGGACTTGGGCGGATGCCGCTTTGTCAGCCTGATTGGGGAGAGCGGATGGGGAAAATAAATTCTTCGTTGGCGTCATTTTTTTTTATTTTACTGGCGCTGTCTTTAGTTGTGTCATGTTATAAACCTCAGATACAAAAATCTCAAACAAAGGGTGTCTATCATCTGGTAAAAAAGGATGAAACTGTTCGGATGATTGCGCAAGCTTATAATATCCGGGTACAAGATTTAGCCAGGATCAATAAAATAACCGATATGAACTCGGTTAAAGAAGGTTCGGTCATATTCATTCCCTCTGCAAATCAGGAAATAGATAATATTATGACGGATGCAAAAAATAAAAACACTGCGGCCAATGTCAAGGCTGAAAAACATAGCTCCGATAATGTTGCAGACCTTGTGAAAAATAAAGAGGTAAAAGAAGTAAAGACTATGACTGAAGTGCCGGCTGACGCGTATAAAAAAGAGGCTCTTCCCACAGTACAGAATCCCAAAACACAACCGTTAAAAATTGCAGTTCGTGAAGAAACTGCGCCGGCTGTGACTATTCCGGAAAGAAAAATTCATGATGAAAAAATTGAGTCAAAATCCGGGATACAAAAGCCTGGGAAAAAAATACAAATAGATAAAAATAGATTTGTCTGGCCGGTGCGCGGCATCATAAAGGATAATTTCGGTATTCAGCCCAACAAAACTTACCACAACTGGATTAAAATTGTTTCCCCGGCGGGTACAAAGGTAAAAGCAGCGGCATCCGGCACAGTTATTTTCTCTTCTCATCTGAAAAATTACGGAGAGACAATTATTATCCGCCATAAAGACAATTTTGCCACTGTCTATACACATCTTAAAAAAAGATCTGTCCGGATAGATCAGAATGTAAAAAAAGGGGAAACAATAGCTATCCTGGGAGAAACCGATGATGCAGGCCTTGCATATATAAATTTCGAAATCCGCATAGAAGGAAAAGCAAAAAATCCTCTATTTTTCCTGCCTTGATTTAATATCTCCCGCGCTCTTGCCGGAAAATAATTAGTAACTATATTAACTGCGGTATTTTAGAAGAGGTAAAAATGAATAATTATTTTGAACAGGGACCTATTCGCCCGCCCAGCGAGGCGACAAGCCTTTTAATTCGCGTAACTAGAAATTGTCCATGGAACAAGTGCGCATTCTGCCATACATACCGTGGAAGCAAATTTGAGTTAAGAAGTGTCGAGGAAGTTAAAAAAGATATCCAGGCCATGAAAGATATCGCCGATGAAATCACCGGTCTTTCCCGGAAATGGGGCGAAGGAGGCCGTGTTAGTAGAAATATTTTGAGACAAATTTATAACAACAAAGAATTCTATAATGATTTTACTTATACCGTGGCGGCGTGGCTTTACTTTGGCGGCGAAAATGTATTTTTGCAGGATGCCAATTCGCTGATTTTAAAAACCGCCGATCTTACAGCTATTCTTGATTTTTTAAAGGAAAAATTCCCCCAGATAAAACGAATCACTTCCTATTGCCGTTCACATACGGCGGCGAGAAAGACAGCAGCTGAGTTTGAACAACTGAAAAGGGCAGGGCTTTCCCGCATCCATATTGGCATGGAAAGCGGTTGTGACGAGGTTTTATCCATGATTCGTAAAGGCGTTACTGCCGAAGATCATATTAAAGCCGGCCTGAATATAAAACAAGCCAAAATAGAACTCAGCGAATACGTAATGCCCGGGTTAGGCGGAAAAAAATGGACTCGTCAGCATGCTTTGGATACAGCCAGAGTCATCAATGCCATAAATCCCGATTTTATTCGCCTGCGCACGCTGCATGTTGTGCCGGGCACGGAAATGGATGAATTAATGAAAAAGGGCGAATTTATGCCGCTGAATGATGAAGAAATTCTTGAAGAAATAAAATTATTTATCGAGGAATTGGATGTTGTGGGAACCTATCTGATAAGTGATCACATTTTAAATTTGCTGGAAGAATTGGAAGGGAAATTTCCCGATGATAAACAGACAATTTTATCGGTGATTAAAAGATATTTTGGACTTTCTTCCCAGGAAAGACTTGTTTTTCGATTGGGGCGGCTAAGCGGCTCATTTAGAAAACTTGATGATCTTGCCGATAAAGAAACGTATCTGAGATTTAAATCCGTGATTGATCATTACGCCGCGGAAGGTGGAAATATTGAGGAAGATATTATTAAAACAATGAATAATTACATATAGATATTAATAAATCATAAGGTGCGGACACGCGTTTTCCCTCATTTTTCTTTTCCCTTCATTATTTATGACTGGTATTCTGACTGATATTCTGACTGCCGGTAAATATTTTATTGACACACAAGTTCTTTCTGCTTATACTTCCGCCATCAAAAAGCAATGTTTTATCAAATATCAGATAATCAGCGGCCTGCACCGCGTCTGTTATTGATCTTAGACAATTTATTTCAAGCATCAACTGAGTTTGAATATTTTTTCAACTCATAGGGATGAGTAGCACTAAATAAACTCTGCCCATCACTGTTTGTGTCTATGAAATATGAGCCGTCTGAGTTATTTGATCCATTGATAAATTCATTCGATATTTTGATAAAATATAAACAATAATTTATTAGAGGAGGCTATACAATGCGTGAGTGTGTAATTATTGATGGTGTAAGGTCGGCTAATTCCCGTGCGCACAATGAAAAGGGATGGTTTAGAGCCATAAGACCCGATGAAGTTCTGACAAAAGTTTATGATGGGTTATTTGCCCGCAATCCCAAAGTGAAACCCGAAGATATCGAATCTGTATTTGTCGGTTGCGCCAATATTACCGGCATGCAGAATGATATCGGCCGCCTTGCCTGGTTAGCCGGCGGATTTCCGGAATCTGTTCCTACCAATACTCTGACCATGCAGTGTCCTTCCGGTATGGCGGCCACTCAACATGCCGCCCGCGCCATTATATGCGGTGAAGGCGATACTTACATCGCTGCCGGTGTGGAAGACATGCAGAAAGTTTTCATGGCTATGCACATGGATTTTTCGCCGCGTTTGATGGAACGATATAACATCGCGGATATTCCCATGGGCGCTACCGCTGAAAAAGTGGCCGAACAGTGGAAAATAACCCGCGACGATATGGAAAACATGGCTTTCTATAGTCATAAGAAAGCCGACGAAGCAACCAAGGCTGGAAAATTCAAGCAGGAAATAATTCCTATCGAAGGTCTGAAAGATGATGGCACACCTTTTATGGTTGATAAAGATCAGTGGATTCGTGGTGATATCTCCAGAGAGCAGATGGCTACTATGAAACCCGGTTTCAAGCCCGATGGACTTTTGACCGCAGCCACGTCCTCGCCGCTTACAATCGGCGGCGCCGCATTGCTTCTGATGGAGCGTTCCAAAGCTGATAAACTGGGTCTTAAATACCACCTCAAGTATGAAGGCGGCGCACTGGCCGGTTGCGATCCGACAATCATGGGTATTGGTCCTGTTCCCGCTGTCAAGAGACTTCTTGGCCGCAAGGGTATGAAAGTCAGCGATATCGATATTTGGGAATTCAACGAGGCTTTTGCCAGTCAGGCACTGGCTTGCGTGAGAGATTTGGGAATTGCCCAGAACGCGCCTTTTAGCAATGTGAATGTCTGGGGCGGCGCTTTGGCGCTTGGCCATCCGTTGGGAGAAAGCGGATGCCGTCTGGTCGTTACCATGAATTCCATCATGAAGACCGACTATCCGAACGCCAAATACTGCGTGGCTACACTTTGCGGTGCGTTCGGAAACGCCGTCGCTATTATGTTCAGCAAAGCTTAATTAATTTTTTAGCTAATATTAATTTGAAAAGGGAGCTCTTTAATTAAAGAGCTCCCTTTTAATTTTCGGGTGTATGCTGAAAAAAATTACTTCTTCATAAATTCATTTAACGATTATATCTTGCCTGATAGAAACAGATCCGCATCACGCGCTGTTTCATCCGGCATCTCCTCCATCGGTGTATGTCCGGCTTTTATTCCTGCGGAAAGATTTTTATCTTTGCACTGCCTTCTGAATTCCGTAAACACGTCAATAGTTGCGCCTTTATTGCCCTCCCTCATGGCAAGTTCAAAATAGCGGTCTTTGAGTTTTTGGGTGACTTTTGATTTATCCCCGTACACCTGGTTTACCGCCATGTTGAATAAAAAGCGCGGCATCATGTGCCGTGCGAATGGCCGGACAAATGGATTGCTGGCGAACGAGATAAGTCCGGGCAGAGGCTGTGGGAATCCAACCGAGTCTACAAGGATAAGTTTTTCAACCTTATCAGGATTTTTCAGGGTGTATTTCCAGGCGATGTATCCTCCCATAGAGTTTCCCGCTAAATAAAACTTTTTCAGTTTCATCTCGGTTACGACTTTTTCAAACAGGTTTACGGCTGCATCGATTTTGTAGAAAGATGGATCTGGCGCCGGTCCTGTCAGCCCGAATCCCGGTATATCCAACCGGATGATGCGATAATGGCCTTTAAGCCGGTCAGTCCATCCGTCCCAGGTATGCAGTGACGCGCAAACACCATGGAGAAGAATCAATACGGGTCCATGTCCTTCATCTTTATAATGTATGTTCATGTCATCAATCTGAATGATTTTTGATTCAGAATCAGCATATTTCGCTTTCAGCTTGTCCATGGGGATCGTGTTCATTCCCAATGAAGTGCAACCCAACGTGGCGGCTATCATACAGGTTACTAAAATTAAAATGAGATTTTTAATATTCATTATTCCAGATTTCTCCTTATGATTTTTTATTTTTTGAATATTGACAAGACATTGTTTCTTCAGTGATCGGACAATAGAAATTTTAGTCTTGTATGTCAAGAAAATCTTCACTAAAATATCACTAAAGAAATGCTGATAACCGGGATTGACATTTATGATCTTGATCAGCAATATTTTTTAAAAAGATATTGTCAATTTGGATGTCATGTCTTATATTAATATCAAACATTCAAACTAATTTGTGTTGGAAAGGAGATCAGTGATGAAGACATACGCTATTAAATATTTAGAACTGGCGGAGAAACATGCGGAAAAAATAGCGGCAAGATGGGCCCAAGATGTTAAGAATAACGTCAAAACACCAATTTATAAAAGTTTGGATGAAGAAGCTATCATCCGTCAATGCGTCAGGTTTTATCAAAATTTCAGCAAGATGTTCCTTGATGAGAAAACTACGGATGATGTATTGAGATATTTCCGAAGTTACGCTCAGGAAAGTTATGCGATGGGCATCCCTGCAAACGAGACTATATATGCGCTGATATTAATGAGACGGCATATCTGGTTATACGCGGAGTTTCAGGCGATATTCAGTTCCGGTATCGATCAACGGCAGGCTCTTGATACTCTTGGCCGCACAATTTTATTGTTCGACTATGCGTCTTATGAGGTTACCAAAGAATATCAGGAACTCATGAAGAAGGAAAAAAATAAAAAATAAAACAACATAAAATATTATGTTTCGTTGGTCTTTAAATAAATGAATTTTTACATGTGCGTATGGGTTATTACATTATAAGGTATCCATAATTTGTTGGACTACATTTAAGCTCAGAGAAAGGAGAATATTATGGTAGACTCTATTAAACTGCTTGATGTCACCGAACAAAATGCCGAGGAAATTGCTAAACATTGGACCATAGAGGTCCAGAAAAATAAGAGAACTACTCATTATCAAAATTTAAAGAAAGACATATTAATAGCGCAAGCCGTTGATTTTTACCGTAATTTAAGAGAATTATTAACAGCTCCCAATCGGTCTGAAATTACCCTGCAATATTTTCAGAAATACGCTAAAAACTGTCATGAAAATGGAATTCCTTTGCATGAATCTATTTATGGGTTAGTCCTGATGCGCCGCCATATGTGGCTCTATGCTGATTTTCAGGCGATTTTTATAGACGCTCTGGAACACAATCAGGCGATTGACAGCATAATGAGGATTATGCTTATGATGGACTATGCTGTATATGAGATCACGCAGTATTATCTTGACCGCGACAGATAATGATTTGAGGTATAATTTTCAGACAAACGCAATTTATTAAAATAATATTGCTCGAAGAAATATGTCCGGTATGTGCAGGTTTTTTATATAAAAACCTGCAATAATTATACGGTGTAGAGTAGATTCACAATCAGGATATAATTTCCCTTAAAATGACTTTTAGTCACCGTATTCAAGATAATCATTTATTGCTGCAAATATACGATTTTTATACGACTATAGTGACTCCTTGTAAAAACAAACAAAGAAAACATTCAAATTTTATAAATGTATTGACAGAGTGAATTTAGAGATGTATAAGATTCAGAATGTGACTTTCAGTCATCAAAAATAAGTTCTTGTTTATAGCTTAAAAAAATTCGTAAATGCCTACGCTATTTTTAAGTAATTAATAGTAAAACCTCTCTATTTTATTCCATATTACAGAGGGTATACAAAAATTTATAGGAGTTTGCGCTCATTAATACCGGGCAAAAAATATAACAAATAGAAAAAGTAAGGAGGATTATATGGCTAGTCTGTGGGTTGATTTACGGGATATTAAATTCCAGTTGTTTGAAGTGTTGAAGATAGGCGAGACTTTGTTGGGCAAAGGCCGTTATAAAGATTATGATGCCGATACATGCAACATGGTTCTTGATCAGGCGGCAAAATTCGCAGAGTTGGAGCTTGCACCTACCTATCCTGACGAAGTACATCGTAAACCTGTCGAAGCAACATGGAAAGACGGAAAAGTCACGACACCTGAAGCTTATAAAAGATTGTGGAAACTTTATTGTGAAGCCGGTTATATGGCCACGGCTGATCAGCCGGAAGTAGGCGGTCAGGGCTTTCCAGCTTCCATTGCTGCCGCTTGCGCGAATATGTTTCTTGCCTGCAATCAGGCTTTCATTATGTATCCCGGTCTTTCCCATGGCGCGGCAAGACTGATGGAGGATTTCTTCCAGCATCCGCTGCGCGATATCATTCTGGAAAAAATGTATACCGGCGAATGGGCGGGAACCATGTGTCTGACTGAACCGGGCGCCGGTTCCGACGTCGGAGCTTTAAAGACAACCGCTAAGAAAAATGCCGACGGCACCTACTCAATCGTAGGCACCAAGTGCTTCATCTCGGCAGGCGACCATGACCTGACCCCCAATATCATTCACCCGGTTCTGGCTAGAATAGAAGGCGACCCCAAAGGAACAAAGGGAATTTCCATTTTTATGGTTCCCAAGATCAGATTCAATGATAAGGGCGAACTGGGAGAACCGAACGATGTTCAATGCGGCGGTATTGAAAGCAAGATGGGTATCCACGGCAACGCGACATGTACACTTAACTTCGGCACGGACAACAAGTGCATCGGTTACCTGATGGGTGAAGAACGTCAGGGCATGCCGATCATGTTTCACATGATGAACGAAGAGCGTCAAGGCGTTGGTATGATGGGTGCTTCTCTGGCAATGTCTTCTTATCTGCATGCTCTTGATTATGCCAAGCAGAGAGTCCAGTCACAGGACGTTATCGCACAGGCTATGAAGATTGAAGACTCTCCGGCTGTAACGATCATTAAGCATCCGGACGTTCGCAGAATGCTCCTTAAAATGAAATCTACTTCCGAAGGTCTTCGTCTGTTGGCTTTGTTCTGCTACTTCTGCATGGATAATGAATTCAACGCACTGATCGACGGAAATGAGGCACAGAAAGAATACTGGCACGGATTTATTGAAGTTCTTACTCCGATAGTAAAAGCTTACTGCACAGATAAGGGTCAGGACTGCACTGAACTTGCCGTACAGACATACGGCGGTTACGGTTTCTGCCGTGAATATCCTGTTGAGCAGATGATGAGAGATAACAAGATCAATCAGATATATGAAGGCACCAACGGTATTCAGGCTCTTGACCTGTTAGGCCGCAAGCTTGGCATGAAAAAAGGCCTTTATTTCATGAACCTGCTGGCTATGACCAAAGAAACCATTGACGAAGCCAAGAAAGTTGACGCTTTAAAGACGGAGGCCGCTATTGTGGAAAGCGCATTGAATGCATGCGCGGATGCATCTATGGCATTCGCCAAGATGATCAAAGTCACTCCTTACGTTCCGCTGATTGGCGCTTGCGATTTCCTGAACTGCCTGGGTGATGCATTAATGGGTTGGTTGCACCTCAAAATAGCTCTGGTCGCTATACCGAAGTTCTTCGCAGCCGATACTGCCGAACAGGAAAAATTCTTCTATCGTGGAAAGATTGAAGCTGCCAGATTCTTTATTGGCCGCATCACAGGACTGGTCATTCCCCATCTGGAAAACCTGAAGAGAGATGAACAGAGTTGTATGAACATTCCTGACGAATCATTTACTGTTTAAGATAAACTTTTAAAAAGTACTGTAAAGGGGGGAGGCTTTCAAGCCTTCCCCCTTTTTTTATATGTCATTACGCTTGGAACTGACGCCATGTCGGCATCAGTTCCCGGTAAGGTAAGAATGTTAATTTTTATGCGCTCCCGTGGCGGGATGCGCTCCCGGTCTTCGGCTGACCTTGTCAGCATAGACTGTCCCGGAGCAGGCCGGGGTCGTTAGCCTTTATAAAGAGAAATGGCATTTGACGTATTTTCTGATTTATGCCAAAAGAAAACATGCGTAGAAGAAGGCAGCAGACTCAACTGCAATCAATAGGCGAAGTGTTATTTTCTGTTTTGAAAAAAGGAGGCATGACCTCAAAAATAGAAGAGAACGCTCTGATCAAACTCTGGCCAAAAGCCGTGGGTCCGCAAATTGCCTCGAAAACAAAACCTGATTGTTTGAGAAATGGCACCCTGTTTGTTAAAACAATTTCATCGGTTTGGGTGCAGCAGCTTCATTTTATAAAAGAAGAAATTCGCGACAAATTAAATCAACTTTCCGGAAAATCCGCCATAAAGGAAATCCGTTTTTTAGTGGGGCACACTCTTGCTCATGAAAAAGAAGAAGAAAATGTTTCTCTGGCAAAAAAAACAATGCTGAAAAAAAGAGACAAAGAAATGATTGCCCAATGCACGGATGCTTTAGCCGATCATGAACTGGCCGCTATATTAAAGCGTGTTATGCAAATGGAAATCAGCCGCCGCCGTCAGCGGGAAACCAAGAAAGTTCATTAAAGGTTTCGGTCATTTCCTTTGAATAGTTTTTGTTTTGATCATAAATAAAAAGCGGTGGTTCAATTTTCAGCTCTTCGCGAGAGCCGCATTTCCCTTCCACCAGAACGAACTGGGCATCAGAAAAATTATCAGAAAAAACCAATTTCATTCTTTTGGGTTCAATATCGCTGTTTCGAAAAAGATAAACAAGTTCAACTAATCTTTTTGCCGGGTAAATAGTAAAGACTTTCCCCGCCGGTTTAAGTAAATATTTTGCCGCGGTTAGAAAATCTTTTAAAGAACCGTTTATTTCGTGGCGGGCGATGGCTTTTTCGGGATAGGGGTTGATTCTGCCGGAATTTAATTTTCGATAAGGAGGATTAAATATCACCGAGTCAAATGAACGTGCCGGGAAAATATTTTTGATATCGCGAGCGTCGCCGGAAAATATTTCGACGCTTCCATCCAAACCATTGAGTTGTGTGTTTTTTCGCGCCAGCGCCGCAAGAGTTTCCTGAATTTCTAAACCAACGCAATTAACGTGGGGGAAACGTTTTGCTTCAATAAGAAGAATAATACCGTTACCGCATCCCAGATCGATAGCGCGGGTACGCGGTTTTAAAAAAACAAAATGGGCAAGCAGAATCGAATCCAGAGTAAACCGGTATCCTTTTTTATTTTGGAGGACCTGCAAGCGCCCGTTAAGGATTGTATCAAGGGTTTCTTCTTCCATCATTCATGCCAGGTTGTCATTCATCGACCTTTTTGAGCAACGCGTGGTGCCGCGCATGGTCGGGGCGTCCTCGATTCCTCGCCGTTACGGTATGGTTTTGACTGTTACCCGGTATCAAAGCAGGAATATGTTTTCTCTAGTCCAGCTTGTGAGTAAAGATGCCGCTGCGCAATTTCGGTTCAAACCAGGTTGACTTCGGAGGCATTATCGCTCCGGCGTCGGCAACGTTTATTATCTGCTCCATGCTAGTGGGATAAAGAGAGAACGCCACGGCAAATCCGTCTTTGTTCACAAGTTTCTCCAACTCATCCATCCCTCTTATGCCGCCGATGAATTTGATCCGGTCATCCACACGCGGATCTTTAATTCCCAAAACAGGATACAACAGATGTTCCTGCAATATGGCGGCGTCCAGGCTGGCTACGGGATCACTTTCGTTATATATTCCTTTTTTAATTGTAATTTTATACCACTTACCGCCCAGATACATTCCGAAATCATGAAGCTGCTGCGGCGATCTTGCCGTGAAGTTTTTACTGACTGTAAAGCTTAGACTGATCTTCTCGATAAATTTATCCGGAGTCAGGCCGTTTAAGTCTTTAACGGCGCGGTTATAATCCATAACCTTAAGTTGAGTGTGAGGAAAAAATACAGCCAATACGGATTCGTATTCCTTTAAAGATTCCCCGGATTTATCCTGAGCGCGTCTGGTTCTGGCGATTGTGGTTGATGCCGCGGCGCGGTGATGTCCGTCGGCAATATAGAGAGAATCGACCTCGGAAAATTCTTTTTTGATTTTATCAATTTGTCCGGCGTCGGCAACAACCCAGGCTGTATGTTTAACGCCATCGTCCGCCGTGAAATCATATTCCGGGGCGCCGGCCGTTATTTCAGCGACGATCTTATTTAAACTTTGCCGTTCCCTGTAACTTATAAATACCGGGCCGGTTTGCGCGTTGACCGTGTCTACATGCCGGATGCGGTCTTCTTCTTTGTCCTTTCTGGTCAACTCATGTTTTTTGATCTTGCCGGCATCGTATTCGGACGCGCTCATCAAACCGACTATCCCTGTTTGTACCTGAGTTCCCATTTGCTGCCGGTATATATAAAAGCAGGGCGATTCATCCTGAAGAAGGATTCCCTTTGTCTGCATTTGAAGAAAGTTATGCTTTGCTGTCTGGTAAATCAGACTATCATCGCTTTTTGTTCCGTCGGGCACGTCAATTTCCGATTTTTCCACGTGCATGAAGCTCAAAGCGTTGCCAAAAACGGCTTTTTGTCCCTCTTCCCTGGTCATAACATCGTAAGGAAGAGCCGCTACCTGAGAAACAAATTTTTGTTGCGGCCGTACCGCTTTAAAAGGTAAAACTTGTGCCATGATAAAATCTCCTTAATTAAATCTTCTCTTGCGGGATGGATAACATACTGCCATAATCTGCACAATATAAAAATTTTGAAAGGGAATAATTTTAAAGAACAAATGGAAAACACTTTAGTTTTTATTCATGGTTTGGAAAGTACGGCCAAAGGCGCCAAGGGGCAATTTTTTTCTCAAAATTTTCCACGAATGATTATTGAGGATTATACAGGGGATTTTACCACGCGCATGCGAAAACTTAACGATGTCCTTGCCGGAAAAACAGACCTGGTTATTGTGGGATCAAGTTATGGAGGTTTAATGGCGGTTCAATATGCCTTGGAAAATGAAAGCCGGGTGAAAAAATTGATTCTGCTTGCGCCGGCTTTGAATCTTCCCGAATTCGAATCAAACTGTGATAAACAATTAAATATTCCCGTTATTATCTATCACGGAACAAACGATGATGTGGTTGATCCTTACATTGTAAAAAATATTGCCTTGAAATATTTCAGCGCTCTGGAACATCATTTTGTGGAAGATGATCATCCCCTGCATAAGACTTTTCCTGTTCTTGACTGGAAAAAACTTCTCGCGCCAGACTAGCAATAGACTAGAGACAGATTAATGGTTTGGGAATATCTTATAATGACTACGGTAATTTACCGTAAATTACCTTGACAATATTCTTTTGATATTTTAGTCTCTCACAAATTTTGCTGGATTAATAATATTATGTATTCGAAAAA
>JBEKJX010000137.1:0-8953 GCA_050011015.1 Smithella sp. | reverse complement strand
GCCATGATGTCCTATCGTCCATACCGGCCTGCTTTGGGACAGGAGATTGCGCTCGCGGAAATAGAAAGTAACGCGGGAATCCTCTATGACCGCAGAGCGGTGGAGGCGAGCTTAAAGTTGTTTCGGGAGAAAGGCTACCAGATTACATGAGATGTTAGAATCGGTTTGAGAGCCGGGCTATTTACTGCTATTATCCTCTTATCAATCTGTCATTGACATACTAGATCATTATTTATATACTCTTAATGGAAATTGGTGGTATTTTATAAACCTTATGCCGGAAGAAACCAGACAATCAGACATTCTGTCGCCCGAAGTCCATGATGTGATGCGCTCCCTAGTAACGGCCATCAGAATCGTTAAAATTTATCCGCCCAATAATCCCGTCTATTCCCAAACGGTGAAGGAAGCCCATGAAGTGCTTTCCCGTTTTCTGGAAACCACACCGGAATATGACATTGGAGTACAAAAAGCTTTTTTTACCTATCTGCACAATCAAATCGGAAAGGATAACGAAGCCAACAAAGCTATAGCCCAAGATCTGTTTACGAAAGGACTCCGGAATATTATCTTTCACAAAGGCGTTACTGAAAAAGAAATGATGACTCTTTTTCAGGCGCTTGCTTTGCAAGCAAAGGAAATAGGGATGCAAAGCGGGGTTTCTTCGATCCTTTGGGAAAAAAGTATATCAAATATCGAAGTAAACGAAGCGGGGCTCGATGAGGTTATCACGGCAAAAACAGAGATAGACAAAGAAGAGATTGCCCGCAAAACTGCCCATGCCGCTTCTGCCAGTTCAAAAGCTAAAGAATTTTCCGGTCATACACTGGTTTTGGACGAGCTTACAACTGACAGTGCAGGTTTCGCTGCTGCTATGGTAGCCCTGGCAAAAAGGACGCGAGGCGAGCATGAATCCGTTGAAGATCGTTTACTTACACTTTATAAGGAAGCCGTATCCAAGATTCAGAAAGAACATCCTGACCAGATCGACACGCTTTTTGAGGCGCTTGCAGAATCCGTCTTGTCCCTCGAACAGCCTTACCGCGAAGCATTAATTGCCGGAAAACTCTATGCGGCTTTTGATTCGGAAAATGCAGAAAAACTAAAAACTAAAATGGAAGAGCAGGTGCCGAACGGATTTCATGAAATCCTGACCGGACGTTTTTTGGATACATGGACAGTTCGACAGGTGGCAGAGCTTTTAAAAAATCTGTCAACAAGAGAAGTAACTTCGTCAGCGTCGCCTTCCGCATCCATTGCTCTATCCACCATATCGCTCTCATCCGATATAGGAGAGATTGCGAAAGAAATGGCTCAATACTCGACACTGGAGACGGAAACGCTCCAATCTGTTAGTAGCGTGGGTATGGAATCTGATATCATCGATGCCTCGATGCGCACCCTTATTTCTCTTATACCTCTGGTGAAATCTTCCAATCATGCCACTCCGGATGAAAAGGAAATCGCCTTGTTTAACGGCGTTATCCGCCAATTGGAAGAGATGCTTAATTATCTTTTAAAGAAAAAAGATTATGGCCGTGTTTCTCTTATTACTAAAACATTTTATAGTACTGTGGATCCAGCTTTTCGGCCCAGGATGTTAGAAGCCTTGAGAAAGACGTCTTCAAAAACTTTCATCACCTCAACGATCGACGACTTGTTGAAATATGCCAAAGATTCAGCCGAATACGTCTCTGCCTATTCTTGTTTGTCATTCATGGAACGTGAGGCGACTGAAGTTCTGCTGGACTTGCTTTCAAAAGAAACTGAAAGCAAGTCGAAAACAGTTATTCTCGACTTGCTGAAAGATATCGGCAAAAATCAGATCGCAGTGCTTAGCGAGCATCTCTCCGACAGCAGATGGCTTTTTGTCCGCGACATCATAAATATTCTGAGCGAGATCAAAAGCGACCAAGCCGTTGTTTCTCTCCAGAAAGCAGTTGAAAATAAGAACATAAAAGTTCGGCAGGAAGTCGTCAAATGTTTGATCTCTATTGGGGGTAAAAAGGCCGCTGGTCTTCTGGCAAAGTTTTTAAAAGACGAGGATGATACCATTAAATTGATGGCAATTCGCGGCTTCATGGAAATCAAGGGCATCAACACTGAAGATACGAAAGCCCTGACAACGTTCCTCTATGATCGTCCTCTTCGCCAGAAGGATCAGGCGCTTACGTTAGAGGCAATAAAAGCGCTGGGGAAGGTAGGCAGCCCCGCGGTAAATGACTTATTAAATGGCTACACTCGAGTTCGCTGGTGGAAGTCGCGTAAACCTCAGATTGAGAGAAGGGACGCGGCGCTGAAAGCTATGGCTGAAATAAAAAGGAGGCAAGGCAATGGTGGATCAGCAAAGCGATAGCCGAGGCGAAGCGCTACAATCATTTTACGCAAAGCAGTTATTGCTCGACACGGCAAAGATAACTCTTCAGCAGTTGTCGGGATTGCTGAAAAATGTGAACATCTATCCGGAATCGCACCCTTTCCTTTTATCGGTGGTCGAAAAGCTGATGGTTACAATCGAAGGGCTGTTGGTGGACAGAAAGGAGATCGCTTTCTATTTTGTGTCTGGAGAATTATTTTTCGAAACTAACCCCATGCCCATAGATCAGAGCATTACTACGCTAGTTGAACAGTTTACCAGCCGGGATATAGGTGGGATCATATTTAAACCGGGCATTACGATCGAGGAATTTGTCAGACTGGCAGTCCTGATGAACAGGGACCCTTCGGCACTTACCGCAGATGGCGGTATTATCAATATTATTTCGCGTGAAAATATCTCCCATATCAATCTCCACAGCGTTCTTCTTGTCGATAAAAAGAGCGGCGGTTCAGCCGCCAAGGAAGAGAAAAGAAAAGCGGCAAAACTGTTTCTGGAAGCGATAGTAGCCTTAAAAGAGATGGTCAAGAACATCCATTCAAACAAAACGGTCAACATGCGCAGGATAAACACAGTCGTCCAGAATATGGTGGATAATATCCTCGCTAACCGGGATACCCTTATTGCCCTGACTAACCTGAAAATGCATGACGAATACACATTTGCCCATTGCGTAAACACATCCATTTTTGCTATTTCTCTGGCGATTCGTCTGTTCCCGGAGAAATCCCAAATTGCTGCGCTGGGAGTTTCCGCCATGCTTCATGATATCGGCAAAGTTCGCATTCATCCCGACATTACTAACAAAACCAGCGATCTTACTGATGAGGAATCTGAAGCTCTTAAGCGCCATCCTATTGAGGGCGCGCTTATTCTCTCGGATATCCAGGCAATAACAAAGATAGCTATGGTGACCGCATTTGAGCACCATCAGCATGGCGGTGTTGATGGCTATCCCCAGATAGATGGCCATGTTCAGCAACATCCATTCTCACAGATTATCTCTATTGCCGACGCATATGAAGTACTTACGGCAAGACGGGTATACTACAACGGTGAGATGTCTCCTGATCAGGTAATCAGTCTTCTGGCAAAAAAGCGGGAAAGTGATTTCAACGCAGTCCTTGTGAAGGCCTTTATTAACATGATCGGCATATTCCCCATCGGCTCGCTACTGAATCTTTCGAATGGCGAAGTCGGACTTGTCGTGCATCAGACCAGTGATCTCATGCGCCCACGTGTTCTGCTGTTAACGAAATTCGACGGTTCGGAAAAAGAATCCGGTGAAGAAATAAGCCTTCTCGAAACAATTGACGGGAAGTATAAACGGGATGTCGTCGGTACCATCAACCCTTACACAGCAAATATTGATATGAAACAATATTTAGAATAGTTTCACCGGAAACCTTGCATAACCATCGCGGCAAAGCAAGGATACTCTGATTTAAGAAAATACTACTTGAAAAAATAGAATTAATAATTGCCAGAAATATGGCGCTGACAGCGTAACATGAAAGGTTTTTCCCGTCATCATGGACAGGAGTAATCTTTTTAAATTATCAAAAGTCGATGTTCTACTTTTTCTTTGGTTCAGTTTTTTGACGTACGAACATAAAAAAGCAATGGTTCGAGCGATAACAAATCTAAACGGCTTGACTCTATTTAATTTTCGGATAATTTACTAAATTATAAACTGGAGCATCATGGACGAGAATAAAGAAAGAAATCTTCAGCTAAAATATCCCTGTGCATGGGTTTATAAAATTATCGGCGTTGATCAAAACGACATGAAGTCTGCGGTTCTCGAAATTATTCAGGATCGCGCATGCCTGATAACTCTTTCCCGCAGCAGTGAAACTTCTAAATACCACTGTTTCAATGTGGAAACTATCGTAGAAAGCGAATCCCACAGGAAGATGATTTATGAGGCCCTGAAAGCTCATCGGGCAATAAAAATGGTTTTATAAGCATTTACCCGCCTAACACCGACAGAGGGGCAATCTTTTAGTAATAAATAGCAGGCCGCTTGGAAGTTGCCGCCTAAACAGCGTCAGTTTCCGGTAAGGTAAAAGTTGTTTATTATTGCGCGCCCTTTTGGTTACGCACCCCGTCAAAGATAGCACCGTGGCAAGGATGAAACTCTTCAAATAAAAGGAAGCGATATCTTATCAATCCAATTCTTAAGAAGCTATGTAATTTTGTCATAACTTGCTCACCTTGCGGAAAGCGAAGGTGTTTGCGCTATCCGCCAAACTTAATTTCATGCAGATAGGATTGTCTCGCGGCCGTTGGCTCTGAAGTCCTCCTTGATTTTATTGAACTCATCAGGAGTGAGTCTCCGATAAGTGTTATCACCGCGCTTCCTGAAATAGATTTGCATGCCGGGATTGTTTTCAATATTGAAATTATCACGTTTGAAAGGCCGCACAATAACTTTCTGGGTATCGGTAACTGGAAACTTCTCAATGGTGCGTATATAATCCGGCATCCATTTAGGATCCATTCCCCCTTCTTTCTGCTGTTTCATAAACCAGGTATAGACGTCATCGGGATTAAACACTGCGCCATCTTTAAGCTGCACCGTAATCATGACCTTCTCATCGGCCACTTCACAGGGCGCGCCATAGGCAATGGCGCAATCCACG
This sequence comes from Smithella sp., assembly GCA_050011015.1. Classification (GTDB taxonomy): domain Bacteria; phylum Desulfobacterota; class Syntrophia; order Syntrophales; family Smithellaceae; genus Smithella. The sequence continues at coordinate 3,931 of JBEKJX010000137.1, read as the reverse complement.
CACGGAATATTCTGGGCAAAGCCAAGAACGCTCTCGGCTGAAAAATTCTCTCCATCCTTGCGGATCCAGTCATCGGTACGGCCGTTGAAAAACATATAACGTTTGCCATTCACAATCCTGATGTGTCCTAAATCACCTGAATGATACCAGCCTTCGCGAAATTTCTGATTGGTCGCTCCCTCATTTCCGAAATACCCTTCGAACCTGATATTATCATCGCCTACCTTGCGGCAGATTTCGCCAACGGCTTTATCATAGTTTGTGAGCGCGCCGCTTGAGTCCGTAATACCGGGGTCGCATTCGCGTCCCTCTTCATCTAATATGTGGATAGAGGAATCCACACGGCCTACCGAATCAACAGGGTCTCCGGGACGGTTGGCTGTGGTAATGACGGCCTCGGTGGAACCGTAGATCTCAAAAATATGATCCATGCCCAGATAGCGTTTGAGTTTTATGCGGTCATTAACCGAGGCGCCGTTGCCGTAGGCTCTGCGGAATTTGTTGCAGGGATGATTGGCTAGAGCTTTCTCCACAGCTTCACTGCTGCCGTATTTGCGTTCCAGAGCGTCAATAATATAATGAAGAGGCTGGCCAACATAGTTTAGAAAAGTGACGCCGTGAGTGAGCAAGTCTTCTTCAAATGCGCTCGCGGAAAAACGCCTCTTCATTACAAAACTACCGCCCACAATCATCTGCGGCAATATCCCTATATACCAGGCGTTGGAATGAAACAAAGGCATCGAAATGTAACCACGATCATTTTTGTTAAGATGAACCGCCGATTGCACCATAAAGCCCGCTCCTACCAATTTGATATGCGTGCAAGGTACTCCTTTGGGTAGTCCTGATGTGCCCGAAGTATAGATTACAATAACCGGGCTGAAATTGTCCACCTTGACCCGATAGCTTGCCGGTACAGTTATACGCTGGGCGTCTTCAACCGCCATTTCCAGTGATTTAAATCCGGTTGATTTAAAAGCGCTCTCATCTCCAACGAAGTATACATTTTCCTGGCCGACCGCCGGTACATTCTTTATTACACCCTCAACTTCTTTCAAAGTGCTGTCATTGATAATTAGAAACGCTATACCGGCCTGCTCCATGACCTTGGCCAAAGTCTCGCCCCGAAATCCCGAATTAATAGCAAACATGATAGAATTGCTGAGACCGGCACCAAAAGAGGCGTAGAGAAATTCGGGGGAATTATCCATATAGACGCCGAAAGAGAGTCTCTTCTCTTTGCCCAGTTTGCCACTGTCCACCAATTTTTTTCTTACGTTCAGAAAAAAACGCTCGTAACGCCGGGATTGCAGATAAACTTCCCGATAAGTATATTCACGGCCTTCAAATATAAAAAACACTCGTTTACGCCTGAACCAAAGCCACCACATGGTCAATTTTATCATAGTGCTGAAGTTTACAAAGCCCAACACATTTCGTATTATTGTTTTAAGATTAATTTTACCCATTGCTCCCCCAAAAGAATTTATTAATATATTTTATAATGAATTTAAACGCATAATGACTTGTTGTGTTAACAGCCAGCTCATTTTGTAAGTTATTTCAACTCTTTTGAGATGATAATATCTACGGTAATTCTCATCAAACAAGACTATTCTGGCAAAAAATTAAATACTTAACATCTGATTTAGCATTTCTCTTATCACATTTTAGGTTTGATGGATTTAAAGAACTAACATTATTTTTCATGAAGCACTAATTCTGACGTGAAGAAATATAAGAAGAGTGCTTTTATGTCAATTAATATTTGCTTTTTCCAGTTTGTGCGGCTGAATAGTGGCAATTATGAGTTTAATCATGCAGAACTACTGTTTCTTCGCCCACCGCTAAAGTCCTGAGTTCAAAGCTGTCGCGATGCTTTTCCGCCTCAGCACAGAATTCTTTGAAATGCACTGTGGGCAGCATTCTCAGACCCTTTTCGAGCGGTACCCAAAAGTTATCAAAATGAATGGGAATAACAAGTCGGGCCCCAAGTTTAAGGGGTATATTTTCCAGATAAGTTTCCGTATCACCTCTGCCTGCGATGCCAAGCAAGACAACATCTGCGGTCATCCCGGCATACATCTTCGGCATAAATCCGGCACTGCCATGATGCAGGATCGTACCGGCCGGGTGTGAAATTAAAATGCCATAGGTCTGCCCAAGTTTATAATCCCTGGCGGCTCGCGGCGGGACCAGAGGGTTATTAATCGTTCCCGGATATGGAACCTTTCCCAAAAAGGCTGGTCCGTGCACGCTTTCAATGAACCTTAGCGTAAATGCTCCCACGGCAATAGTCTGTTCCAACTTCACTGCCTTGAGACGCTCCTCCGCCAAAAATGCCCCCCTGGCAACATTAAGAGTGCTTTCGGATCCCACCAGGATGGCTCCTGTTTCCAGCGCAAAATAAGGCGCATCAATACAGTGATCAAAGTGGGAATGGCTAACAGCCACAACCTGAACACAGTCTTTTCCAAGACGCGCCGTCCATCGTCTCACCGCTTCCATATCCGGTTGCAAGCATAAGTTCATGACTATTTTGAAAACTCCGAAACGGCTGACATAAGGATCGATCAAGATGCCGGTCTCTCCGTCAGATATCAATATCCCGGCAGTGCCAAGCCAGGTAATACTCACGGCGTTATCTTCTCGTGCCCCGCTTTGCATGAGCCTCGAACGATAGAGCTTATGTGAAGGGCAACTCCCGGACATGATTCTTTCAATCATGTCTGAATAAGATCGCATGATGTCCATAAGATATTTACCTGCCGCTATTTCTGTCTGATAAGACATTATTTCCAATGGTTAAAATATAAGAAAAACGGTCTAGAGTGTCAATGAAATATTGGTCGTGTGGAGGGGTGTGATAAACTAAGTATTGAAAATTACGATAAGTGACTTACACAATGCTTTACATTTGATTTACAGTTTATTATTTTTGGACGGTAATCAAATTAGATTTGATTACCTATTAAGAAATTATTTTGGCCGATTTTTTTCGCGGTTTTTTCCATACTAAAATAAAATCATTTCTCTTCAATTAATAATTGATTACGAATTTTTTTTAATTCAGAATCATAATACTTCCTATTTTTACAAACTGATGGATTAAGATTTTTACCGAAATATGATTTATAAATTTGTTGTCGTTCTTTTATATCCTCATTAACAATATAATATTGAGAGTCGAGATGTCTTAATTTAACGTAATCAGGATATCCAGATTTACCTTTTATTTGTTTTACCTGCTCAATTTCTTTTGAGATACTTTTTAAAGTTGGAAGTTCATCACAATAAATACCGACAGATTCTAAAGCTTCTTCTTTTTCAGAAGCAAAAACTAAAGACGAAAAATTTAGAACAATAAAGATAATTAATAGTATTATTTTATTCATTTAAATTCACCTTTTTTAGATATTTAGCATTTATAATTGGAACTGTTATTATTGCACCAAAAGCATTTTTACCTTCAAATAACTCACCGCCTTCTCCATATATTTTTACAAAATCATCCTTATATAAATTAGTATTACCTTTATAATAGACAATAATGCTATCAAACTCATGAGTTATATATATTTGAAGGGCACTTTTACCTTCAGTTTCTTCAATTTGGAATATCTTTCCAATTATATATAATCGAGCGCCTTTAAATTTAAGAGGATTTTTTAAATACTCTTTATAGTAAATACCTTTCTTACTCTGTGTTCCGAGAATTGATTTTGTCGAGGCGATGTATTGCTCTTTAGTTTCTACTTTATTTAACCCTGATAAAAATTCTTTTTCTTTCGGATCACCAACATTCCTATTATCAATTTGTGTTTGATTATCCTGCGTAGAAGATGTTGTTGAATTAGAAAAAAAAGTTACTAAGGAAATAAAAATTACTAAACAAATAAAAATAACAATACCTGAAAAAGCGAAACCAACA
>JBEKJX010000136.1:0-8000 GCA_050011015.1 Smithella sp. | reverse complement strand
ATATTCCTCACGTGATCGATGAAATCCGGCAAGTTCCTCAGCCAGTAATCTGCTAAGAACACTTATCAATTTTGTACTCCTTAGTAATCCAATTGCAACTGCTAACTTAGAAAGTTGATGTCTTGTCGAAGTGGAGGAAGATAAAAGTATATCAGACCATTTGAGGAGAATAGATTCTACTTGCTCACGTATGGATTCATCCAACTGCAGGAAGACTTCTTCATCATAATCACTTCTGTATCTATAAAAAGTTTCAGATAGTAGTGCGATCATAGCAGGATCATCTGTGTCGGCGTAAGAGAGCCAAGCATTAATGAAAGGCAATAGTCGAGAATGGGTGACTAAATCAAGACGGAAATGATAATCATCTGATTCTTCCTTGGAATATCCACTGTTCTTAGAAATCATTCTTTTGTTTGTCGAAATTAATTCATCCATCAAATGTTTAATGGTCTGCGCCCCCACTAAAGTGACAGCATTCATTGTGGCTCTTTTATCCTTGCCGCTGAGAATGATTTCAACTATGGGACCTTCGTCAATTGGATTGCAATAGGCTAACATTTCTTTTGAACCCATTGGCAGATCGTATCCATTTTCGATCCTATGTATAAGCGCCGACGATACCGCATCAGGATATTTCTTGAAGGCATGATGCACCGTCCATACTGCGTCTTTAGTGGGTAAGTCTGGCGATTGTATAATTTCAGAGATATTTTTATCGTCTGATGGGAATTTCTCTTTGCTCCACAGACACATATTAATTCGCGTTAGCATATTTGGTTCGTTCTTTATTAAACACTCACGTTTTAGCCTTAATCTTTTAGCTGATTCCACATCAACGATCTGATCGATATGGGATTTCTTCGCCAATTCAATCCAAACCTTATCTGTGGCTGTTTCCAGAACTTCCTTTGCTATACGGTTCGCACGACGGAAGAAAAGTATTTCGATTATCTCGGAACAAATTTTAGGAGACGCATCATTCTTTGCAAGATCCGCCATAAGTTCCTGTCCTTCAATGCCGCTGTTGTAAGCAATTTCTGTGGCAACGCATTGACGAATATGCTCAGGGAGTTCCAATAGCCGAGTGACGACATCGGGGCCAAGCACAGATGGCCTAAATCTTTTCGCTGCTCTTAAAGCTTTGAAGCTGATCTGATCATCTCCATGAGTTATCAATGGCCAAACAAAAGATGCGAATTCTTTCCGTCCGGACGTGATCATGAAGCGAACAGCCCTATCTACAACTCCTTCCATATGCCATTTCGTAACAAATTCAACAACCTTGTCTTTGATTTTTTCCCAAACGGCTTCTGTTGATCGATAGATCATGTCTGCCGCAAGGATGGGATCAATTCCAAGTGTGTCAATGATGCATTCTGAGAAAGCGTTAATTTCCGAATCTCCTGCGTAGGAAAGACGTTCGCAAGCAAATAGGATTGCCTCTTCCCATATCGGAATATTGATTATTTCTTTCAGAAGTCGTTCTTTGGCATTCTTATTCCCCGTTGTGCTTTTCTTAATAAGGGTTTCCACCTCATAGGAAGCATAGAATTCTTGAATCTGTTCATGCTGAAAAGAAATAGAACCGCTGCCGCTTTTAATAAGGACATGGTGGTTCACAAGTAAATCTAAAACATCAGAAGGCTGAGGAGCTTGGCTGATTTGACCCTCTTTTTTCAACCTCTCCGAAATCACCGTTACAGTAGTACGTGAACGATTTTCAGGAATAGCGGTATTTCCTAAAAGAGTGGCCTCAACTGCTAGACCTATGAGATAGTCATTATGAAAACCATACAGCCCCTGTCGAAGGATCTCTGCTTTTTCAAGCGATTCTTCATGCTGATTCACAAAAAGCCGTAAAATTTCTTCTTTTGATCTAGGCAGGGTACACGCTGGCCTTTTTTTTAGGAGAGCATTCAGATAAAGCGGAATTGATACAAGTTCTCGGAGGCCAGGTGTTCGCCATGCTCGATCTAGTATTTGCTCTCCAGTTGAACCGTATGCAGATCTAGCAATCTCAAGTTGCTGATTTTCAGACATGCCTTCAATTTCTAAAGTGGGACCGGTGAGTAGAGACCCAAGCTGTTGCGGTCTTGAAGTAATAATTATTTCCAGCAAAGGTAAGTCACGACGAAGTTTAGAGACTGCTGTAATGACACGTTTTCTTGAATTTGGATCGAGTTCATTCCAACCATCCAATATTAGAGTAAGACGTCCATGCATTGCGAGCAGAAAAAAGTCTTGCTTGCGAACGTTTCGAAAATTTGTTCTGTGAGTAAGTGACTCAAATAACTCTCCCCCTTCTGTTGCCCATTCGTTAAGCGGAATAAGAATAGCAATTTTTTCACCTTTTGTAAGAATTGCATCAACAATCTGGATGCTGGTTGTTGTTTTTCCTGTTCCCGGTGGTGCAACGATAGCCAACTCTCTGCTTGCCTGAATTCCAGCAACACAGCCTAGTACATCAATGGGAGGGCCATCTAAATCAGTAGTTCTTAAGGTGAGAGATATTGCATGGTCTGGCCACCGTGCGGTTGATTTAAATCCAGATATATCCAGTTTTGCTGCCTCAAGAAGACGTTTTGAGAGGATTTCAATATCAACATCCTTTAGGCCAAGAGCTTCTAGTACTGCAGTATCTATTTCCGGAATTAAAACTGGTATACTGTATCGTCCACTGGTTAGTGCGAGAAATGCATTATTCTCAGCCTCCTTCTTCCATTTGCGAAGAAGTTCAACGGTAAAATATTTCTCATCCGAGTCAACCTGTTTGGCATGGATTGCACAGAGCCAAATCCCATTCGATGGGTTTTTTCTCTCTTCTTGTGTTAGTGCAGGATTATAGCGAGGCCCGCCAGAAGCAGCAGCCGTTATGTGGGCAGCTTCGCCAGTAACAACAGGTTTATCGCTTCCCTTTGCAGGCCCAATAGTTGTACGCCGACACTCAGGATGTGAGCAGAGATATGCTACACTCTTGGCAAGTCTTTCTTTGGTTGCTCGGGTAAAATCATCCCTTGTTGACATCTTTTGCACTCCAGCTAACGTCCTGAAATAAGTATGTCCATAAACTTATTTATTATATCGCCAATTATTTTCAAAAGAAACCTATACAAAACATTCATTTATGTCCATTATTTATTTTCAGGAAATGGTAAGACAAGACATAATATTCAATGTGGCACATTAGCCTCGATTTCTAATCAGACATGTTGACCGACGAAAATGCCGAACAGAGAAAATAGGGGATATTGAGGCATTGACGTGCTTGAGGATGGTTTCTCCGGTCAACATATTTAGCTGAGTCGCGCCAATTGCGGGCATTAGCGCGCATAGACTGGAAAATTTATGCAGAGAGGAAATTCATGGTGGTGTTGGTAGTCTGTTGCGAACTAGTTTCTGTACCCAAATTCGATATTTAATCAAAAATCTCGTACAAAACGAGAAATAAACGTGATTTTTGTGAAGTATGGATATTATTTTTTTATGTTAATATCTAGTAATATAACTAGATACTATGAAGATGATTCAAAGGCTATTGCACCATGGGCAGTCCATTAAATGCGAGGATAGCGAGCAGTGATAGATTAATTTATTTGTTTGGCCGTTTCGTAAAATATTTTGAATCGGGAGTATTTATTCTCGACTATTTTGTGTTATAGTATCTAGTAAAATAACTAGACAGTATGGAGGTGAACTGTGGGCTATCAAACCAAGGTGCAATTGATTAAACGCAAGAAGAGTGAGCAGTGGTACATTAATTTCCCTGCTGCTGTTGCAAAGGCTATGGAGTTCGAACGTGGCGAGATGTTTGAATGGATTATCGAGGATAAGGGAAGTTTGCTTTTAGTTAGACAAAATCTGCAAACATTTGCAGTAAAAATAAACGGTAAGCACAAACGAAGAGTATAAGTGTTTGTGCGACTAAAATCGCCCGGCTTTTACTAGAAATATCTGAGAGCGAACCCGTATTTTAGTTTAGTAAGGAGTTTGCTATCATTTACTAGTCATTAATACTGGTCATTAGCTTACTCATGTCTATAAATATTTAAAAAAATTATTCACTGTTATTTCATTTGGTTGTCTTCATTAACTCAATAAAAAATAAAATAAATTCAATTTTTGAAATTTAGTGGGCCTCGAAAATCCTTTATATAGATAAATAAGGATTTTTAAGGAGGTCTTATAATGAGCAATGCTTACAAAATAGAATATGTATCCACAACAAATATCCAAAAGAACCCGGATAATCCTCGCTTAATTAAGGGAGATCAATTTATGTCCCTATGTAGGTCACTAGAGGAATCTCCGGAGTTATTTGAAGCGCGTCCTCTATTAGTTGTCCCCGAGAACGGGCATTTTAAAATCCTGGGCGGCAATATGCGTTTTGAGGCGGCAAAGAAGCTGAAAATGTTATCGGTGCCCGTTATCATTATGAATGATCTAACAGAAACTCAGCAACGGGCGATCGCTATTAAGGACAATGGAGCATGGGGCGAATGGAACTTCTCAGTATTGACTAGTACATGGTCGGATCTACCCCTTGAGAATTGGGGTGTTGAGCTGCCGAAGGATTGGCTGTCAGCCGGTGAAGTAATGGAGGATGAATTCGATGCTCAAGCCGAAGCCGAAAAGATAGCCGAACCCATCACCAAAACGGGCGACATCTGGCTTTTGGGAAAGCACCGGATCATGTGCGGAGATTCTACGAAGAAAGAGGACGTGCAAAAATTAATGGATACACAGCACGGAAGCCTACTCCTAACTGACGCCCCATATGGCGTGAACATTGTACGTAAAATAGATAAAGCGACGGGCAAGGGGCAGATAGGTGGCAGCGGCAAAATGTATTCACCGATTGTCGGCGATGAAACAACAGAGACGGCCAAGAAAATTTATCACTTGAGTCAGGAGATCGGCATAAAGAAAGTTATCCTCTGGGGCGGGAATTATTTCACTGACTTTTTACCGCCATCACCCTGCTGGATCATATGGGATAAACGAGGTGAAACTTCATCAAACAACTTCGCCGATTGTGAGATGGCTTGGACGAACTTGGCGTCTCCTGCCAGGATGTACCGTCAAATCTGGAACGGCTATACACGGGAAGGCAAGCGCGATATCGAAGGGTTAAAAAGGGTTCACCCGACACAAAAACCAGTCGGTCTCTTCGCTTTCTGTATAAACAATTATTCGGAAGAGGAAGAAATAATTCTCGATCTTTTCCTTGGATCCGGTCCTGCTTTAATTGCTGCCGAGCAATTAAGCCGTATCTGTTACGGGATGGAAATAGATCCAATTTATTGTGATGTCATCTGCAAAAGATGGGAAATCTTTACGGGAAAGAAATCAATTTTAATACAAAACGGAGGAAATTAAAATGTATAACGAAAAATCGAAAGAAAACCTGAAGATGTTCTCTTCAAAAAACCAGCCAAAGAAAAATGGACGGCCGAAAGGTTCATTGTCACTAACCAACGAAATTAAAAAAATATTGGAAAGTGTTGATGAAAATAGCAAAAAGCAAGTCGCTGAACTTTTTGCCACTGCAGTATTGAAACAAGCCATGAAAGGCAATCCGGCTTGTCTCAAGGAGGTCTTCGAACGGGTTGACGGTAAGGTTCCGGATAAAACTGAAAATACCGGTAAAGATGGCGGACCAGTAACGATGAGGATTATTTACGAAGATCAAAAAAAAGATCCAGACATGAATGGTGAAAATGGTCATGAAAAAAAGAAAACCGTTTTTACTTTTATATAAATGGAGCAAGGCGGGAGCATGCACTCAAGACAATACCCCTTCTTTTGAAGAAAAAGGAGTATATGGACACGTTTTAGCGGGTTAATTTATTAATAGAGCTAAAGGGAAACTTTTACGTTTTTTCCTTAAAAAATTAGCTATATTTACGGCTTGCAGGGCTTTTATGCAAGTACTTGAAATAATGTGTTAATTATCTAAATAAACCTTTATAAAACTATTAATATGATATATCATTATTTGTCAAAAAATATTTTGAACAGATATAGAAAAATGGTTTTAGGTCATAATACAATAATAAATAAGAAAGCAGATCTTGTAGATAGTGGAAAAGAGTAAAAATACATGATTACAAATAACGTAGCAGAAATACATAATGCTCTAGCTTGGAATAAAATTGGAATTGATGCCAGCGATACAGGCAAACTCGGCGAATATCAAAAGGCCATTGAAGACTATACTGAAGCCATTCGACTGAAGCTGAAGTACCACGAGACCATTTACAACCGAGCACTTGCTTATGGCAATTTAAACCAAAAGGAGCTTGCCATTGAAGATTTCAATAGAGTTCTCAGCATAAAACCAGATCATGCTGATGCCTATTGTTATCGAGGGATTGCTTATTTTATCATGGGTAAAAAACTTCTTGCATACAACGATGCAAAGATAGCGGCTGCATTGGAAAGCCGCTTATTATTAGAAGATATTAAATACGGGAAACCATTGATCGAAAATGATTGATGATGGCAAAATATATTGTTTGTTTCACCTATAACTCCTCAAAAATATAAATCATAAGAATCAATTAATACTAATTGAAATGTTCATAAAAAAAGCAGGATACTACATGGATCGGCATAACATCCCTAATGTCAGCCGGCATTTAATAGTTATTCAGATCCTTTAATCCTATGAATACCAATGAGACCAGCTAAACCAGATAACATCAGAACTATTGTTCCTGGCACAGGGACGGTGGATACTGTAAGTTGGGAAGGATAGCCATAATAATATTCGATAGAACTAAAAATATCAAATCCGCTATCCTGAGTGTCTCTCAAAACAAACCCAACATAAGCTCCATTGATGCTCTGAAGGTAACTTGTGACATCAAAGAAGGCATCCTGCCCATAGCCAAGGCCTAAAGGAAGGTTCCATGTTCCAAGATAGATAGCGGCGTTTGCAGCACTTCCGGTAATCAAACCGCTATTGCTCGTAAATCCACAGACTTGTATCTGTGGTGCCCACAATTGTAAGCTATAAAGATTTACAGAAGGTTTTGCCTGATTAATTGAACCTGATATTGTGGCTGTTGAGAACATAACTACAGCCTCCCAATTCATCAAACCATTAACCTCTAAATAGGGGGACGCCACAGTGCCTGTTGATACGTCCAGTGTTGTATCGGCACCAGCAATAATTATATCAGCCCATAATGGTGTTGAACCATAATGGAAAACGAATCCGAAAAAATGATCTTAAACAGATAATGTTTAACGCATGTTTTAATTAGTCCTTCTCTGTATTCTCATTTATTGTGCAGCCTTTTATAAGAAAAAGTCCAGATCAAAAGATTTGCATTTTCGATCCGGACTTTCTGGTTCAAAACAATTTTTTGTTATGTCAGCAAAGGTTCCGTAGATAACGAAATGGCAGGGGAGGACTCATCAAGCCATTTAATATAATTATTTATAGCAGTTATATATTTCATTTGTAATACAGATCTATAAATCTTTTGTTAATAATTATTTTAAGGAAAAGGTTTGTAAGGAAATAAATCACGTATTCAAGAGTTCCTATAAAGATAATTGTCATTTATTTCTAATTGAAGTCTAACATCTTTGTTGAGGTTGACATTTTGTTGACTTCAGGAAGGAAGAAATATTCAATTATTAAATTGGCGCTTTGTTAAGTATCTATAACTTCGTGTAATACAATGATTCTATTTCATCACAGACATGTGATATTTGCAAATTGTAATTATCAAATGCCTCATAATTCTGACTTAGCACGTGGTAAAAATTTCTTTGGCAGGTCAGTTTGATCAATTTCTCGTGGAGAAAAAGTATAGTTCGGATTTGTACTGATGCTGATTCTGAAATTATCTGTGTTTTGATAATTGGCGATGCGGAGAGATTATAAAGCGCTCAAAAGAAAATTCAGTTTGAGTTCCAATGTTTCATAAACATATCATACGACCGCAACAAGATTTTAATATCCATCTGCTATAAAATTATATTGA
>JBEKJX010000135.1:0-8166 GCA_050011015.1 Smithella sp. | reverse complement strand
AAGGATTTTTTTCTTAAATTTCATTTTGCTTCAGATCTCCTTGAAACTCATTATGATGTTTTTAAAACGTCGCGGAAATATTTAATTGTTTTTAATAAGCCTTCTTCCAGTTCTGTTTTAGGATTCCAGCCGATTTTTTCTCTTGCGAGTGTTATATCCGGCTTGCGCTTTGCAGGGTCGTCCGCAGGCAAAGGTTGAAATTCAATGCAGGAATTGCTTTTTGCTAATTTAATAACCAGCTGCGCCAGTTGCAGAATGGTAAATTCTCCGGGATTGCCAATATTAACCGGGCCGTAAAATTCGTCGGCAGAATTCATCATCCGGATTAACCCTTCGACCAAATCATCAACGAAACAGAAAGATCTTGTATGTGTGCCGTCTCCATAAATCGTAATTTTTCTGCCCATCAGGGCCTGAATAATGAAATTGCTGACCACGCGGCCGTCATTGATTGCCATGCGGGGACCGTAAGTGTTAAAAATTCGGACTATTTTTGTATTGACGGAATTCTGCCGCCGATAGTCCATCATCAGGCACTCGGCAGCCCTTTTACCTTCGTCATAACAACTGCGGATTCCTATAGGATTAACTTTTCCCCAATAGGACTCAATTTGCGGATGCACTTCAGGGTCGCCGTAAATTTCCGATGTGGAAGCCTGAAGCACTTTCGCCTTTGTTCTTTTTGCAATCCCCAAAATGTTTATCACTCCCATGACATTCGTTTTGATTGTTTTAATCGGATTGAACTGATAATGCACCGGCGAAGCGGGACAAGCAAGATTGTATATTTCATCAACTTCGAGATATATGGGATTAATAATATCGTGACGAATCAATTCAAAATTAGACAAACCAAGAAGATGGGCAATATTATTTTTGCTGCCTGTAAAAAAATTATCCAGACAAATGATGTCGTTACCTTCCCGAAGCAATTGTTCGCAAAGATGGGAACCTAAGAATCCTGCGCCTCCGGTAATCAATATTCGTTTCATCATCTAAGTTTGTCATTCATGGTGGTATTATTTAAATATTTGCTATTTAACCTGAAATACCCCGAAGATGTCAACAATAAAAATTTTTTTATTCATGTCTCACTTCCTAAATTGCTGAAAAATAAAAATTTGCATCATTGAAAATTAATATATATTTCTTGAACTGTTTCATGCACTATGATAACTTAATAAAATAATAAAATAGTTAAGTATTGGTTTTTTTGAGTGAACAAATTTCAGGGAGATAAACATGGGTTCAGATTCCACGCAAAAAAATATTCATGATCTGACTGAGGAGTATGGAGTGCCAAACAACGGAAATAATCAGGAAGTTATTATGGTTGACGGACGTGGTTACGAAAATAATGCTGATAATAAAAAGGAAATATATACCCTTGTCGATGTCATCGAAAATACTCAAAATGCAGATTACTTATATGAAGAAATTATAAAACGGGCGGCGGAAATAGTTGAAAGAATCGCCCGCGAAATCGTTCCGGAAATCGCCGAAAGAGTCATTAAGGAAGAAATCGAAAAACTAAAGAAAATCAACGCCGCTTAATAAAAGATGAATAATCAGCGTATGGGCAGATATATCTCTTTATCATTTTTTATTTTTTTATTTTTATCATTTTTTGTTTATGCACAAAATGATTCCGGTCTTTTAAATATTGATGCCGAAGGACAGGCTGTTATAAAGCAAAACGATGTTGCCCGCGCCCGCCAGGAAGCAATCAGGGAAGCGCTGGGAAATGCTGTCCAGACAGCAGCGGCGCAATTATTGTCTGTCGGGGTTAAAGACGAAAGGTTTCGACCGGTAAAAAGCGCTGTAATTGAAGAACCGGACAAGTTTATAAGTGTTTATAAAATATCAGCGGAAAGAAAAGAAACACTGAGATATATTGTCAATGTAAATGTTACTGTGGTTCTGGCTGATTTGAGGAATGATCTGGATAACAAAGGTTTTTTTCAGACTCTACGGACAGAGGGAAAAAACGATTTGACGGTTTTCTTAAATGTCCGGGGATTGAAAAATTATGCAGATTATTCGCGTTTAAAAGAATTTCTGCAAAGCAGGACTTCAGTAAAAAGCATTTATCCTTGCCGTTTCGCATGGCAGCAAGCTCAATTTGAAGTTACGCTATTCGGAAACACGCAATCTTTAGCTGATGAATTAATTAAAAAAGGCTGGTGTCTGCTGCCGGATATTAAGCAAGTTGATAAAAATCATATGGAAATTAAATGCATGTATAAAGAGGAGAAATCATGAAGATTTACAGATTTAATCTTTTATTGATTATCATGTGTTCAATTATTTATGGATGTTGGGCCCACTCGCCGCAGGTATTGAACGATAATCATGATAAGATTCAAGCAAATATTATTGCTGTGCTTCCGGTAGAAAATAAAGGCCCCGATGGCGCAGCTTCCCGGTTATTTCGCTCCAGGCTGTTGGAAGAACTTTATTTTAAGGGCTATTCCAAGTTGCCTTTGGAAACGATAGATAAAAAGCTGGAATCTTTATATGCCAATAAGGGAGACCAGAGCCTTGCCACTGCCGTGCCTCCTCAGGCATTAAAAAACCTGGTAGGCGCGGATACCGGAATGTATTGCACTTTGATGGAAGATAATAAATCAAAAATCTTTTATTTCCCCTTGAAAATATCTGTTCGCTGCGAATTGCGCAGCGTTCAAAACGGAGAAATTCTCTGGAATGCCCAATCCGAATCCACCGAAAGAAATTTTGATTTCACCGATAAGGGGTTGGAGAAAGAATCACACGAGTATTTAGAAACGGTCATTGATGAGGTTGTCACTAAAATAATGAAAACTCTGCCGGATGGCCCGAACTTGCGTGGTTAGTTTCCAATCCTTCCGGCAATAAGCACAGAGATATTAAACCAATAAGAAAATATAATGAACATACCAAATTTTTTATCTTTGTTAAGAATTATTCTGGTTCCTGTCTTTGTAATATTCTTAATTCAGTATTCATATGCTTCAGCTTTAATTGTCTTTACTATTGCCGGTTTAACCGATGCCCTGGATGGCGCATTGGCACGCCTGTTAAACAAGCAAACCAAGTTGGGTGCTTTTCTTGATCCTTTGGCTGATAAAATACTCTTAACCACAAGTTTTATATCCTTGTCAATTTTCGGCTTAATTCCCGGTTGGCTTACTGTAATCGTCATCAGCAGAGACTTTATCATTCTTCTCGGGATAATGATATTATCAATGATGTCCGTAACTTATGAAATTAAGCCTCTATTTGTCAGTAAAATCACAACAGGATTGCAAATAGGGACTGTTTTCCTGACTCTATTTTTAGAAAGCTTTACTTATAATATAGTAAGCCGCGATTTGATTTTTACTCTTTCCTGGTTAACGGCATCATTTACTATTATTTCAGGATTATTCTATATTTTTAAAGGAATAAACTTTATCAATCGAACCGCCTAAAAATAGGCTAATAAATAAGATATTTAGCTTGACACTGCGGTGTTTTACTGCTAGTTACGCAACGTTAAAAAGCTTGGTAATTTGTAGGCAAGTAGCTCAGGGGGAGAGCGCCATCCTGACGCGGTGGATGTCCAGGGTTCAAATCCCTGCTTGCCTACCATTTTTTAATGTAAAAAAGCATGTCTTGAGTTAGAATACTTAAAGGGCATCAGCAAAATAGTGGTGCCCTTTATAAATGAATTCGGCAGCGAGCGCATTACCCGTAGCGGGCTTTCGGGTTTTGCTCGCGAATACAGGATTATATGGTTCCTTAAGAATAGAAGATTCTCTGCGGCTTGCCTTGGGAGAGCTTCACTTTAAAGCGATTATTATCAGAGTAGAATTATGGATATTAAAATTATTTTTCCCGACAATAAAGAAGTTTCTTTCCATGCGGGAATTACTGCCGCCCAGGCGCTTTCAACCTGGAAAAAGGAAACTTTAGATTATACTTTGGCGGTTAAAATTAATAAAATACCTGCAGATTTAAGCTATCCAATAAAGAAGGATTCAAAGCTTGAATTAATAGAAATATCCTCTCGTGAAGGCTTGTCTGTATTGCGTCACAGTATATCTCATGTAATGGCTCAGGCCGTTCAAGAAGTCTTTCCGGGAGCTAAAGTAAGCATCGGTCCTTCTATTGAAGAAGGGTTTTACTACGATTTTGAATATAAAGAACCTTTTACCACCGATGATTTTCCAAAAATCGAAAAGCGCATGATGAAAATTATCGCCGCGAATAATCCTTTTATTCGCGAAGAGCTTTCCCGCGCGGATGCGGTAAAACTGTTTGCGGAAAGAGGAGAAGATTACAAGGTCGAATTGATCAATGATTTGCCTGAAGATGTTAAAGAAGTCAGTATTTATAAGCAGGGCAATTATATTGATTTGTGCCGCGGGCCGCACATACCTTCAACAGGCGTCATTAAGGCCTTCAAACTTTTGAGCGTTGCGGGCGCATATTGGCGCGGCAACGAAAACAACAAAATGCTGCAGCGTATTTACGGCACCGGTTTTGCCAGTGAAAACGAGCTTGCCGATTATTTGAAGTTGCTGGAAGAGGCCAAGAAAAGAGACCATCGCCGTTTGGGCAGGGAACTTGATCTTTTTCAGATAAATGAAGAGGCCGGTCCCGGCCTGATTATCTTTCATCCGAAAGGCATGATGCTGCGTTACCTGATCGAAGAGTGGGAAAGAAAAGAACACTTGAAGCGCGGTTATGATATGGTTATGGGGCCTCAGATTCTCAAAGTTGATCTGTGGAAGAAATCCGGTCATTTTGATCATTATCGCGAGAACATGTATTTTACTGAAGTGGATGAACAGGTTTACGGCATCAAGCCGATGAATTGCCTTTCACACATGTTGATCTATAAATCAAAAATCAGAAGTTACCGCGATTTGCCCCTGCGCTATTTTGAGTTGGGCACGGTTCATCGTCACGAGAAAACCGGCGTTTTGCACGGTTTGATGAGAGTAAGGCAATTTACGCAGGACGACGCGCATATCCTTTGCACACCGGAGCAGTTAAATTCAGAAATCCGCGCCATTGCAGATTTTGTCAATTATGCTATGGGAATTTTCGGATTTGAGTATGAAGTAGAGTTAAGCACGAGACCGGAAAACTCCATTGGTTCCGATAACGACTGGAATCTGGCTACCGAAGCCCTGGAGGGCGCTCTCAAGGATAATAACATAAGCTATGAAGTAAACGCCGGTGACGGAGCTTTCTACGGGCCCAAAATTGATTTTAAATTAAAAGATGCTTTGAAGAGAAAATGGCAGTGCGCGACGATTCAATGCGATTTTACACTGCCGGAAAGATTTGATTTAAGTTATATCGGCGCTGATGGGGAAAAACACCGGCCGGTCATGTTGCACAGAGTCATCCTCGGCGCTGTTGAACGCTTCATGGGCGTGCTTATTGAACATTACGCGGGAGCATTGCCCGTCTGGCTTTCTCCTGTACAATGCGTTCTGTTAACCGTTACGGATAAGCACATACCCTATGCCCGGACAGTCCATGACAAATTGATCGAGTCGGGCATTCGTTCTGAGAGATATTTTGAAAATGAAAAATTAGGATATAAGATTCGTCAGGCGCAAATGCAGAAAATTCCATACATGCTGGTCATTGGAGATAAAGAAGTGGAAGCGAACTCAGTTGCTCCGCGCACACGCGATGGTCAAAATATGGGATCAATACCTGTTGATGAATTTATTGCTTTATTGCAGGAAATATGCGTAAAAAAGCAATAGGATCAGTCTTTTAAATTATTATTTTCAGGAGGTGACACATAGTAAAGGATCTAAGAATTAATAAAGAAATAAAGTCTGCTTCTGTTCGGGTCATCAGCGAAGATGGAAAGCAGCTGGGTGTAATTACATTGCAGGAAGCACTGGCCAAAGCAGAAGAAGTTGGATTTGATCTGGTAGAAGTATCTGCCTCAGGTGACACTCCTGTTTGTAAAATAATGGATTACGGTAAATATCGTTACAAACAGAATAAAAAACTGCATGATGCTAAAAAAAGCCAGACCATCATTCAGGTTAAAGAAATTAAATTAAAGCCAAAAACGGAAGAACATGATGTGGATGTTAAGCTGAAGCACATCAGAAAGTTTTTGAGTAATCACGATAAAGTAAAAGTATCCATGATGTTTAGAGGACGGGAAATTGCTTTTACCGATATTGGCAGAAAGCTGATGGACAGAATAAGAAATGAACTGGTGAATGATTGTGTCATTGATCAGGAGCCCAGGCTTGAGGGACGGAATATGGTGATGATTTTTTCACCCAAAAAACAATAAGCATAGAGAGGAGATCGAATGCCAAAACTAAAAACTCACAGGGGAGCGGCAAAACGCTTTTCACTTACGGCCAAGGGTAAAGTGAAGCGCAGCAAGGCTTTTGCCAGTCATATCCTTACAAAAAAAACGACGAAGAGAAAAAGAACTTTAAGAAAATCAACGTTGGTTGATTCGGCAAACTATAAGGAAATCAAAAGACTCATTCCTTATCTATAAAGAAACGGGAATAATAATTTCCTGCCATAAATTAGGAGAAGAGAGAAAATGTCCAGGATAAAAAGGAGCGTTAACGCTCGCAAGAAAAGAAGGAAAATATTAAAATTTGCCAAAGGTTTCTTTGGCGCCCGCAGCCGTTTGCTCAGGACGGCTACTGAAGCGGTAAATAAGGCGATGAAATACGCTTTTCGTGATCGCCGCGCGAGAAAAAGAGAATTTCGCCAATTATGGATCGCGCGTATTAATGCCGCTGCCAGTATCAATAATATATCTTACAGCCGCTTAATTGACGGTATGAAGAAAGCCGGTATTGAATTAGACCGCAAAATACTGGCGGAACTTGCCGTCAATGATCCTCAAGGGTTCGCCCAGGTTGTTTCAACGGTCAAAGGCAAGCAGGCGGCATGATTAGTGAGCTTGAAAAGCTGGAAGAAGACGCTCTTGCCGAATTAAAAACGGCGGAAACCGAGGATCAATTTTTAGATATAAGAATAAAATATCTTGGTCGAAAAGGGCGCTTAACCGGTCTTTTGAGAAATATTGCTCAGGTTCCCGAAGACCAGAAGCCTTTATTTGGAAAATTGTGCAATGAGCTGAAGAATTTGCTTAATGCCAGGATTGATGAAGCGCTTAAGCAACAGGCAGCCAGAAACAAAGAAGACATCCTGCTGAAACAGAAAATAGATGTCACTTTACCGGGAAGTTCCATAAAATGCGGCCGGATTCATCCTGTAATTCAGGTTCGCAGGGAAATTTGTTCTATTTTTGCATCTTTTGGTTTTTCCGTGGTGGAAGGGCCGGAAATAGAACTTGATTACTATAACTTTGAGGCTCTTAATATTCCCAAGGATCATCCTGCAAGGGATATGCAGGATACTTTTTATATTGAAGACAATATTGTTTTACGCACACATACGTCACCGGTACAGGTAAGGGTCATGGAAAAAGTTCGTCCGCCGCTGCGGATTTTATCGCCGGGAAAAGTTTATCGTCGTGATTCTGACGTGTCTCACACTCCGATGTTTCATCAAATTGAAGGGCTGCTTGTAGATAAAGGAGTAAGCTTTGGCGACCTCAAGGGAATTTTGACCGCTTTTCTTAAAAAGATTTTCGGAGGCAGCACAACATTGCGCTTCCGTCCCAGTTTTTTTCCTTTTACGGAACCATCGGCTGAAGTTGATATACGATGTGTAATGTGCGGCGGGCGCGGCTGTCGTATTTGCGGACAAAGCGGCTGGCTGGAGATACTCGGTTCCGGCATGGTTGATCCGGCGGTATTCAAAAATGTGAATTATGATTTCGAGGAGTATTCCGGTTTCGCATTCGGTCTGGGCCTGGAACGTATTGCCATGTTAAAATACGGCATTTCCGATATCCGGTTGTTTTTTGAAAACGACAGCAGATTCCTTAAACAATTTTAGGAGAAATTTTTCTTTATGCTGGTTAGTCTAAAATGGCTTAAAGATTATGTTGATATAGAATTAACTGCGGATGAACTCGCTCACCGGTTGACGATGGCCGGTCTGGAGGTGGATGAAATCAAAACTATCCGTCCGCAGTTCAGCGGTGTTGTTGTCGCTAAAATTTTATCCGTAAAACATCATCCTTCCGCCGACCGTCTCTCTTTATGCGATGTCAGCGATGGAATG
>JBEKJX010000134.1:0-8234 GCA_050011015.1 Smithella sp. | reverse complement strand
CGCATCAATCTTCGTGACGCCCTTTGGGGGCGCTATTTTTATCCTATTCTCTGAGCGCTCCTGTAAAGACATCAGACGAAGCCACAATTGAAGTTGCATCGTTATTCATGATGCATTCAGTCCTGCCAAAAAATTTGGGGAATTCCGAAGCAATAAAGAACTGAGATGACAGCACGCGTCCGGAATAATAGGCCGCCTCGGCATTATCAGCCAGCAGCTTTCTTCGGTCCGCACCTTTGAGGGCTCCGACCAGGGCTTTCATCTTCGGAATGGTAATCGTCATGCTCCACAGGTGCAGCCAGGCCGAAATCAACGGGAACATGGCTTGCTGCAGCGGCGTGGAATTAGCGAAAAGGGCGGCGATTTTGCCTTCCATAAGCTGGGTGCTCATCATGGTGATGATTTCATCAAGCGTCTTTAAGCCTCTTTCGACCGGGGTAATATATTTGTCATCAACTATTCCCTTGGCTTTATTGATTGTTTCAGTCATGCGTTTTTTCAGGATAGCGTAATTATACTGTCCGGGATTCATAAGAATTTTGCGCATCTGAAGGTCCAGGGACTGAATGCCGTTGGTGCCCTCATAAATCGAAAGGACCTTGCAGTCGCGGGCATACTGTTCAACGGGATACTCCTGGCAGTAGCCGTAACCTCCATAGACCTGCATGGCTTCCGCCGTTACAAGCCACCCCGCATCCGAAATACCGGCCTTGACGATGGGGGTTAGAATTTCGACGATTGCAGTCGCTTCTTTAACCTCTGCGGCATCCCCAGAAGCAGACATGATATCCTCATGATAGGCCAAAAACAGCGTGAGCATACGCATAGCCTCGACGGTGCTCTTCATGTAAAGCAGCATGCGTTTTACGTCAATGTGTTCGATAATGGGCGAATGCGGTCCTTTCGGTACGGCTTGTCCCTGTATGCGGTTTCTGGCATAAGTAATGGCGTGCATGTAAGCCGCGCTGGAAAGCGCCTCGGCCTGAACACCTGTATGGATACGGGCCGCGTTCATGAGCATAAACATAATCTTCATGCCTTCGCGTTCATTTCCCAGAAGATAGCCGACGCACTTGCCGTTATCGCCGAAGCTCAGTGATGAAGTGGCGTTGCCCTTCAGACCCATCTTGTGTTCAATGCCCGTACAGACCATATCATTGCGTTCGCCCAGGGAGCCGTCTTTGTTAATCAGAAACTTCGGTACGATGAAAATGGAGATTCCCTTTGTCCCTTCGGGATCGCCTTCTATTCGGGCCAGAACCGGATGGATGATATTGGAAACCAGATCATTTTCTCCGTTGCTGATGAAAATTTTCTGGCCGGTGATAAGATAAGTGCCGTCAGCCTGCTTGACGGCTTTTGATTTCAGCGCTCCGACATCGGAGCCGGCGGACGGTTCCGTAAGGCACATGGTGCCGCCCCACTCCCCCTCAAGCATTTTGGGAAGAAACATCTTTTTTACTTCTTCAGAACCAAAATGCGCGATGATGTGCATTGCTCCGGTGATAGAACCGCAATACATGGTTAATGACGTGTTGCCCGCATTAAAATACTCCGCAGACGCCATGGAGATACTGGTGGGCATGCCTACTCCTCCGTCTTCGGGAGAAAACGACAGGCTGTGGAAACCCGCCTCGATGTGCGCCTTAAATCCCTTGTGGAATGATTCGGGCACCTTTACTTCATGAGTCTTGGGATTGAACTGTAATCCGATTTTATCGCCATCGACGTTGGATGTATAAAACTGATTAAGAGCAATCTTTTCCGCAAGTTCCAGTGTATCCTCATACGTGCTCCGGTCAAAATCCTTGTATTTTTCAAAACGGTTTAATTTCTCCAACTCCAGCAATTCAAAAAGAATAAACCGGACATCCCGCGAATCTACTAATTGATTCAATGACATAAAAAAACCTCCTGCTATATTTTTGTTAAACTTTAATTCTAATCAAACTCAGATATTGCACACTTGAGTGAAGTAATATCTATAATTATCCCGCATAAGCAGGAATACAATACCCATCAGCAGGCTTTGGAAGTTCATATCGTGGAAGTTCATATTGAGGAAATTCTTATTGAGGAAGTTCATATTCATGATCAAAGAACCGCTGATGCCGCCTTCAATCTTTTTGAAGGCAACATTTATGACCGCCAGTATAGTATTTAATCTCTTCTACATCAAGCGGTCTTTTAGTATATGCGCGGATAGTTGATAAACTGTAAGTAAATCAAAAAGATAGATTTTCACATTTTTTAGTCTGATAGCTAAAAACATGGTCTTAAGATGAGGTAATATGGTGTATATTGATAAAAACTCAAGAGGGATGAGTAATGGGTAAGAAAATGTGTTGGTTTGCGGCGCAAACGTAAATCCCGATACAATCGGGATGAATAGCCTCATGGGTTGGCTTTTGCGAGTGAGTAAATAAAAAAGCACGCCAAAATTGGCGCGCTTTTTTTAGTATTGGCTCCCCGGAAAGAGACTAATGGGCAATGGGAAGAATATATATTTTTGTCGTAATCTGGTCAGGACTCGTATCTCGACTTTACCAACAAACAATTTTTAAAAGTCTTGATGTTGTGAATTTTGATTTGAAGGTGCAACACCAAGTTTACGATTATCATGTCAATCTATATTCAGTATTTTTTGGTACATGTAAAGTGGAGATTGCCTCGATACTGGACAAAACGCTCTATCCCTAATTACCTAAAAATCCCTCTTTCGAGGGATTGTTTTTTAAACAAATAAGTTTTAGCAAATACAATCAAATCAATTTAATTTAAAGGAGGGAACAAATAATGCCAGCTCTAGCTATTTCCAACAATGACGTTGCCTTTATAGCATGGAGAATTAAGGCAAAGATTCCAGGATGTTTAGGATTCGCAATATTCCGTAAGAATTCTGCAGGAAATGAAGAACCGCTTCCCGCATGGGTGGGATTCCAAGGTCAGTCGAACCCTGATTGGCACTCTAAAACGACAGTCGTCTGGCCGATTCAGAAGTTTACCTGGCGCGATCTCACTGCAAAACACGGAGAGACCTATACATACCGGATCGTTCCGATGACGGGAACGCCCGATAATCTCAAAGCACAAAACGATGCCGCACTTATCACGAACGCAGTTACCATAACTGAAAAGCGTGGAGACTTTTCAGCCTTTTTTAACAGGGGCATTCTTTCCACCCAATATCTCGTTCACCAACTTCCCACAGGCTCCGGGGGCCTGCCTGACGTTGAAACGCTTAAAAACCGCATTGACCAGCCAGGGGATCCCTTGCGCAACCGCCTCTCCGGGCAGTTGCGTGAAGCGATGCTGGCCCTTTTCGATCGCGCCAGGTCTGAAGGGGGTGAGTTGTTTTGCGCCCTCTACGAGCTCACAGATCCGGAACTATTGCAGCAGCTTCTGAACGCCAAGGATTTCATTCATGTGATCCTTTCAAACACGGGCACCGATGATACCGAGAATCAACCGGCGCGCCAAGCCCTCCATGAGGCTGGTATTGACATTACGGATAGAATGGTCGGATCCGGGCATATCGGCCATAACAAGTTCGTAGTTTATTTAGATGGGAATAAACAGCCCAAGGCCGTCTGGACCGGCAGTACTAACTGGACAGAGACCGGCCTGTGCACGCAGAGCAACAATGGCATTCTGATAGAGTCATCCGCGCTTGCCAAAATTTACCTGGATGAATGGAATCTTCTTAAAGAAGATGACTCGGCTCAAGGAGCAGATTTTCGGACACATAACAATAAGGACAATGAATTGAAGGCTGACAGTGCAAACACGGATATATCACTCTGGTTTTCACCCAATACGAAGCAAAAGAGCAAACCGTCCGGGGACAAGGCCGCAACTCCCAGTGATATGGCTGCGGTATTCGAGGCAATGGAAAACGCGAAGCACTCGATTCTATTTCTTGTATTTCAGCCGGGTTCGCCCAGTATTGTGGATGAAGCAGGGAAGCTTCAAAGTTCCAATTCCGGTTTGTTCATTCACGGTGCAGCGACCGATCCCAAGGCAGTAAAGGATTTCAATACATACCTGTTCCATAGAACGGGTGAAGAGACGGATGCTGATGTCGTTGCGGCTGCGGCAATCAACGATCAGTTCGGATTTTGGGAAAAGGAACTCCTTAAGTCCGGACAAAGCGCACACGCCATTATTCACGACAAAATAGTGGTTATTGATACTTTCTCGGACGATTGTGTTGTGATCACCGGAAGTCACAACCTAGGATACAGAGCGTCCTACAATAATGACGAAAATTTGCTAATAATCCGTGGCAATAAGGCCTTGGCCGCGGCTTATACGGCGCACGTACTGGATGTTTATGATCACTACAGGTGGCGTTTCCTGATGCAGCAGAAAGGCAATGCCGCATGGACTGGACTCTCTACATCAGACACATGGCAGGACAAGTATTTCAGTGGAGACCCGAATATTGAAAATGAGCAGAATTTTTGGTTCCCAAGCAATGGATCAGGATCTTGTAGTCTTTCTTCAAAACCAAAATCCCGACCAGCACCAGCCCAAGCGAAGCCCAAAAAGAATCCAAACGCAAAGGGTGGCCGAAGAGGAAGGCGCGGCAAATCCTGATTTCACTCTGCATCGATGAGCAGTATTGCAGCATAGATAGTTGAGGGAATACAACACCTGATTCGTAAAAAGCATTGGGTGTTGTGTTCACCCCGAAGATGTTATATTTAAAAATTTAAACATTAAAAAGTGATACCTGACCCAACAGACTCAAAAATTATAAATTGGTATGGGAGAACGTGAGGTTATAGAGTCAAAGAACAAAGTAAAATAAACGGACATTGTACTTTCATGATGCACATTATCAAAAAAGGGAGAAGGACAAAATTATGAAAAAGAAAATCATCGTAATGTTGATCTCCATTATACTGATATCGTTGTTTACGGCTTCAATTGCTTTAGCTGAAGACCCAGACAGAGATAGATATACGAATTGGTCGCAATATTACAATGGCGTATGTTTTCGATATGCGAATTCTTATTTGGGCATGGATCAATGGAGTTCGTGGTCAGATAGGCTGCAATTCTATAACAGCCAAAAAAATACAGCGAAAATCGATTATAAGACAACGGCCGGAGGTCCCAGACTTCTATACTTGAAACCGGGAACAAGCGACAAGATAGCGCTAGCTCAAGGAGAAACCATAACCGAAATTACCGTCACATATGAGCCCTCTTCATGGAACCTAGAAGGAACATGGTACGGAACAGGTTATCAGGGCGATGGCACCTCTTGGTCTATCGAACTGATTGTACGCGGCAATTCCTATACTATTCTATATCGTTCTCTGTCTTGTAGCGGATACTGGAATTTAAATAGCATGGACACAGATTCCGCAAGTTTTACCGAACACATCACGCAGGGCCAGAAAAATTGTATCAACAATGGCAATGTGATGATCCGCAAGATCGATGAAAACAGTGTTGATTTTTCTTATGAGGCTGGCAATCCAAAGTATTCAGCGAGGGCTAAGTTAATTAAGGGCAACTAAACAGGGATTTTCCAAAAATCTCTTTATCCTATCCTGCTGCTATATTTAGTCGAAGTTCCTTTTGAGCTACCGACGGGATACTTCTCACGGTTTATCTCAAGCTTCTTTCCGACCACATCTTCAATGGAAATGTTGAGGTCATGGCAGAGATAAGAAAGCAGTATTGCTACATCGGCTACTTCGTTCTCGATTTCAGATCGCTGTTTTTCAACGATGGCTGTAATTTCAGAATCACGAGCCCATCGAAACAGGTCGAGCAACTCCGCAGCTTCAACACATAGAGCGGAACTTAGATTACGAACGGTATGAAATTGTTCCCAATCCCTCTCTCGTCGAAATTCAATCAATGCATCCAAAAGCGTTCTTGAAATCATAAATCCTCCTTGCTTACGCCTGAAATCTGTTCCTATAATGCCAATCCAAACTATCCGGATCGGGACGCATTGACGGGTGTATTGGCACAACCGATAATGGTTTGTTATCGAGTTGATAGTAGACCTTACCATTAAACCATTCCTCTTTGATGCGCTTGCTAACCTTTACTTGCAGATCTGGAGTGACACTAACCAAACCGGCATCAAAAAGTCGATGAAAGTCCGCTCGTAGCAGAAGTCCATTCCGAACATCGTGTCCACCCTCTCCTGAATAAGGAATGATGTGCGCTGCCTCCAGCGCCATTAATGTGCTCTCACCTGTAATGGCGCAACGTCGTTGATAAGCATCAGTAACCAAAACTCGAAAAGATGATTGTCCGAGTCGTGGCCGGACTTCAACCGGAGAGCCGTATTTTTCGCCAGACTCTGCGACCAGCGGGATATCATCTATTTTGGCCGTTTCCGGTGACTGTAATGTCATACGCTGTTGGACTTTGTGCCATATTACCTGACCTGCACTTTCGGTCGAGTCGTACATCTTCCCTCGCTGGGTACTTGACGACCAACCGGGTAGATCGCCGATCCATACATCTTCATCAAAGAAAAAAGGATTTGCGAGAACATTACATCCGATTAGACCATCACTGCACCTATCGACTGTCAATGGCGCGATAAGTGCGTGAAATTCATCAAGCGATGAGCAACCATTCTTATGTCCAAAGATGTCCCAAGCTAGACTCAACGGTAGCGAACTATATGTTACGAAAAATCCCCCGCCAGCAATGTGATTGTAAGGACGCTTGAGTTTGAATAGAAAAGGAAGTCCAATTGGTGCACCCTTGAATGGCGGCTTTCCGCTCGGTTGCCAGAAATTAACTTCATCAGGACGGAGTTGTGAGAGGAATTGATACCATTTGTTATCAGTAACTCCAACCCAAAACTTCATTCTAGCACCTCCATATTGTAAAACCATTGGGACCACTTTAGAAACTATGAATAGGCATAAAATAGCCCCCTAAACTGGTTTTCAGCACCCTTTTTCTTTTTGGGGCGGGCAATAGGCACGAAATAAGAACTGATGCGACGGCCTGCATCAATTTCATCGGTGATGCCTTCGTCAGTAAACCGAAAATGGCGGGTGGGTTCGCCAAAGGGCGAATTGATAATCGGGTTCTCAATGACAACTTGGCTCATTCCTGTATGTTCCCCAAACAATTCAGAATTAGATTATAAATTGAATGGATAGATAAAACTACTTTGCTGAAAATTTGTCAATGATTTTTAGAAATTATGCGGATATTTTCTCGCTTTGCCAATTCTTTAAATATCATTCGCCCATTTCAAAATCCGGCACCTAGAGTTTCTATTGTCTATTGTCGAATATTTTTATCTCTGTTTGTGTGCCGTGACTGAATTAGTTTCTAAGAAGATAGAAAATCTTGAAGCGGTGGTTGTTTTATATTTCACGTATTATAACTTTTGCCAGATACATAAAAGTTTAAGAGTAACTCCGGCAATTGAAGCAGGAATAGCCAATTATGTATGGGCACTTGAAGAAATTATTTATTTACTTAATTGACAATCTTGTGTCTCTTTACCAGTTAGGGGATACCCCCATGCCGCTCCACTTTTTCCGGCATGATTCTATTGAAGAATTCCAGACCATGATTAAAGGGATATTTGCGGAGGGAATGACATGGTTGCAACCAAGGCTTATCTAAAGATATTTATTGGAGATATTGCGATTAATCTTCTCTGGATTGATATTTTCTGTAAATTGGATGTATTACTGTGGTCGTAATGGGAAATAAAACGGCTGTAAGGAACGGTGACGTCCTTACAGCCGAAGTATTATGGCTCCCCAGCGCGGACTCGAACCACGGACATGCTGGTTAACAGCCAGCCGCTCTACCGACTGAGCTACTGGGGAACATATTTTCAGAGATTCAAATTTTCATTACACCCTATGGTTAATCCCTCTATCATCGGGACTCAAACGGGTGAAATTTTTTCTGGCGCTTCATAATACAAGAACGGGCTATTGTCAACCTCAATTAAATATTTATGTAAAATATTAAATTAATTTGTCTATTATCTAAAATAACTAAATTGTTCTAATAAGTTTCAATAGTAAGCGAATAGAACTTTTTTTGCCAGACAGTATCATTCTCTTGCCTCAAATATCATGATGGGATATAAAAGCGCAACATTTAAAAGCGGGATGGGTAATGAATTCCAAAGTTAAAGCAGGCAGTCAGGGATTTTTAAAGAAACGTGTGCTGGAAGAAGGCTTGTGCACCGGTTGCGGCGCTTGCGTGAGTCTTTGCCC
>JBEKJX010000133.1:0-8278 GCA_050011015.1 Smithella sp. | reverse complement strand
GGCCTTATTTTTTAGCTGTCGTCTTTTTTACTGCAGGCTGTAAGCTTTTTTTCGGTTTCGCTTTTGCTTTCGCTTTGGGCTTTTGGGGTGAAACAGCTTTAATTTTTTTATCCCCTTCAATCTTGTGCAGCTGCCATTCGAGCTTTTTGATCTTTAGAGATAATGCTTTTATCTTATTGTCCTCATCCAGACTTTTATCGCTGCTTTGGACAGCATAAACCCTGCCGCCCAATTCAGTCATCTGATCATGTATCTTTGATTTCATATCAAATATCTTATACTGTCGTTTACCTTCCGCTTTTATTTCGTTCATTTTCACGGATACGATATTTGCCCCTTCTTTTAAGGCGGAAATTCCTTCATCGATTCCTTTTTTCAAATCCTTTTTAATTTTTTCAAAAAGACCTTCCATAGCTTACTCCTTGTGATTCCAATTTAATGTTTGATATGTGATTTTTAAAAGAACTAATTTTTCACTTCGGAAATTATAGGCCAGACACTGTTGTATGTCAATTCTTTTTAAAAGTAATCATTGCTATTTGTAATGTTGTGAAAATGGGTCGATGGGGAAAAAACTATCCGGAAAGAAATAAACAAAATTCCCGTAGATCAATGTTTCAAAATAACCAAACGGCAAAATTGCCTAAAATATATCGGTTAGTATCCGGTGCTTTCCGCGGCAATTGCCTGGAGATAGGTTCTGTTTTGAGCGGAAATATTCTTATCCGAATAATGATTACCGGCAGGACTGTGTTTAAATATTATTCCGTAAAGGACACATGCCGCGAGATAAGTTCCTTCTTTTGTCGGATGTCCATCATAATTGTATAATACCAGATTGGGCTTACTGCCAAGAGAACGCGCGAAGGCTAATCCCGCCGGGGCTACTACTGCTCCCAGTTCTGCGCCGAGCGCTTTATAAGTTTCCGCCAGATTGACCGTCGTAACTCCATAAGAAAGACTATCGGGTCGTTCCCAGGTCATGAGCAGAATAGTTCTGGCGCCGATTTGACGTATTTCCCGATCGAATTTCCTGGCAAAGTCATAAAATTTTTTACGATCCAGAATGGGTATTTGACTTTGCTCCTGCAAAACAACATAGTCCCATCCGCCTTGGCGGATTGTTTGCAGGGCCTTGCCATCATTCCAATGCCTCTCCAGGGTGTATCCGCCGGGGGCCAGGCGCATGGTTTTTATTGAGGGGGCCAAACCTTCCAGTTGTTTATCGATGCCGTCATTAAAGTATGTATAACTGTTGCCGATAAATAGAATGCGTGTGGATGCTTCACAGCTATTCATGATAAGAAGCGCTAAAGCCATGCAAACGATGAAAACGTATTTTTCGCGAAACATTGCTTTCATATTATCTCCTGATTAGCTGTCATAGAGTTCACATGGTTGCGGCGGCGGTGTGCATGGATGAGGCGGGGAAGTGCAGGTCATTTATATTGATCATGTGACGCGCTATATTAGCCGTTATTTGGGTATAGATTACACATAAAATAAAGAAAAAACAATAATAAATCCGACTGCGATAACAGGCGCCGGGAAGGGAAGTGTTTAATAAAAAAACCGTATTAATATTTTCAAGAATAACCGGGCACAGACCATCGGAATTGCCGTCGTGCCTGCAATCAAGGTTCTGTGTTCAATGTTGAACATGGAATCTTGAACTTGTCTAATGGCAAAGTCCCTTGCTTTGGGCCCATTCCAATGCTTTGCAACCTCCCAAAGCGCATGCTTTTTGCGCATCACGGCAGCCAAGCTCGTTATTGCCCTGCACTAAATAAGCATGCCCCCTGTTGTTGTAAGCGGCGGCAGAATCCCGTGTCAGGTTAATGACCTTATTGAAATCCTCAATGGCCAGTTGATACTGACCGAGTCCGCCATAAATAGTTCCCCTGTTGTAGTAGGCATCAGCATAATCCTCTTTCAGGCTGATGGCCTTATTGAAATCCTCAATGGCCGGTTGATACCGGCCGAGTCCGCCATAAATAATCCCTCTGTTATTGTAAGCTTTTATATAATTACGGTTTAAGCTTATGGCCTCATTAAAATCCTGGATGGCCAACCGATATTGACCGAGTTCAGCGTAAGCAGATCCGCGATTGTTATGCGCCAGAGCGTTATCCTTTGTTACCTGCAGGGCATGATTAAAAAGCTCGATATTGTTTTTCCAGTAGCCGCATTGTTTCCATGTTAATACTGCCAATATAGCCAGGACAATTGTTCCTGCCGGGAATAAAATCTTTTTGCGCATGTTTTCCCGTTTAATCAAAAACGGTATGCCCCAGGCAATCCCCAAAGCAACGCCTATGGAAGGAAGATATGTATAGCGGTCAGCCCTGGCTTGTAAACCCACCTGCACCAAACCTATTACGGGAATTAAAGTTCCCGTATACCAGAACCAGCCCACGAATAAAAAAGGCAATTTTTTCATAGTATAAATAACGGCAATAGTAATTCCGGTCAGGACAACGAGGGAAGCTGATACCTGCCAGAGCAAAAAAGAATGCGGATAAGGATAAAATACGGCCAGGTCAACCGGCCGGAAAGTTTTTCCTAAATAGGAAACATAAGAAATGATGGCATTGGCAATGCGTGTGAAGAAGGGCATCTGTTCCATGGAAGTAACCGCGCCGAATTTATTCTGAGCCCAGAAAGTTACCCCGCTTGAAATGAAGGTTAGAAAAATAAAAGGAGCCTTTTCCCATAAAAGAAGGCGCCTTGCCGGCAGCATGGATATCTTTTCATCTTTAGGATAACCGGCTTTGCGCCGTTGGTTATTTTTCTTGTATGCATTTTTATTAACGGATATTGGTATATCCGTCGGCGATGAAGCTTTTGTCCAGCGTCCCAGCGGCCAGTAATCAATAAGCAACAGGACAAATGGTAATGTAACCAGCATGGGTTTGGCCATCAAACTCAGGGCGAATAACGTTAAACAAAGAAGATAGCGGGGGGAATTATTGTTTTCGGAATAAAGGGCATAAGTGTAAAGACTCGCCAATCCGAAAAACATGCTTAAGACGTCTTTGCGTTCGGCCGCCCAGGCCACGGATTCCACCCGAAGGGGATGCAGGGCGAAAAAAGCAGCGGCAAAAGCAGAAGGCCATGGATTCTTTGTTGTCCTGTTTAAAAAGAGGAACAAAAAAATGACGGCGCCGATATGCAGCAGCAGACTGACAAGGTGATGACCGAAAGCGTTTGCCCCGAATAACTGCCAGTCCAGCATATGAGAAAGTAAAGTCAGGGGATGCCAGTTACTGCAGACGACAGCCGTAAACGCCCATTGAATACTTTCCGGATTAAGATTTGCTTTGATATAATTGTTTGAGGTAATGTATTCGTCGTCGTCAAGATTGACAAAGCCATTGCCTGAGATTCCGCCAAAAGCGGCAAAAGAAGAAACGATTAAAAATATTACGATAAAGTATTTGTATTTGTTATCCACAAGCCAGGCTATTCATTAAAAATAATCTTGTTGATGCAAACATTTATCGAAGTTCCATGCTCTGTGTTCAATGTAAAACGTAGAACTTCTCTAACGGCAGAATCCTTTCCTTTCAGCTTGTTTTAATGTTTTGCAATCTCCTAAGTCGCAGGCTTTTTTATAATCACTGCAACCCATTTTGTTGTTAAACTGAAGCAAATAAACAGTTCCCCTGTTGATGTAGGATTGGGCCAAATACGGTTTCAGGCGAATGACCATATTACAGTCTTCAATGGCCAGTTGATACTGACCGGATTTGCCATATGCAACACTCCTGTTATTATATGCAAAAAAATAATAAGGCCTTAACCGGATGGCCTCAGTATTATCATCTATGGCACGTTGATACTGACCGAGATCATAGTAAGCCAGTCCTCTTTTATTATAAAGCTCAGCATCATTTTGTTTTAGTTTAAGAGCATGATTTAAATATTCGATAGCCTTTTCAGGGTCGGTATATTTTCCCCCATCCCATAATGTTTTTTCTTTATCAAGCCAGTATGACGCGGATTCGTTCTTTTGCGAGCAGGAACAAATAAACGTTAAAACAAGCAAAATGGGAATGATAGTTTTATTCATAACTCTCCTTTACAAATCTGTTCATGCCGAAAAAATCATGAGTTTCATATCATAACTTTTAGAGAAATTAAAACATTTATTCTGAAATAAAATGTTGTGTGGATTGGAAAAATCAGAAGAACTGTCTTGGTCATTTTTTATTGAAATGACCTTTGCAATACCTTTATGGGTGGACGATATAATCAGGGCGATAACCTTAGCAGGAAAATCCGTGTTCATTTTGCGCCGCCACATGGCTTATTATCTCGTGCCGGCAAGATATTTAATCGTATCGTAAACAATATCGATCCCCTTGATGAAAGAATCGATCTCTATGCGCTCATTGTGCCCATGGATGGCATCAAGATCTGCCGGATGCAAAAGCACGGGGATGATGCCGTAGGCGACAACTCCCCGGTTACGGAAATAACGCGAGTCACTGAATCCGGCGGAGAGACTTGGTGATACCACTGCCTGGGGGTATGTTCGCCGGATGGCATAACTAAGCGCGGTAAAGAGCGCGGTATCGGTTGGAGAACGGGAACCCGATTCCTGAACGACTACCTCGATTTCATCATTGCCGATCCTGAGCCGCTGCTTGAGTTGATTGATGAAGTCTTGCGGGTTGACATCCGGCAGAAGCCGAAAATCCACGAAGGCTTCAGCCCGTGAGGGCACAACATTCACTTTGTGGCCGCCGGACAGCATGTTGATGCTCACGCTGTTGGCCAGCATGTTCCGCATGACCGGGACTTTCCTCAGCACAGGCTTAAGCAGGCTCCATACCGGATAAAGATTTGCATGCCTGAGGAGCCAACCGCGGACAGGATTATCCATGTTACGGCCGAGGGCGGCAAGCAGTGCGGCCATCTCCGGGGTAAGCGTTGCTTTCTGATTCCATGCGACGAGTCTTTTCAGAAGCCTGACCAGCCGATGCACGGCGTGCTCATCGGGGGGCATAGACCCGTGACCGGCTTTGCCCTGCGTCCTGATGTGTAACCAGAGAGGGACTTTTTCAGCCGTGCTGATAGGAAAGTATGGATACTTGATCCCGGCAGATTCTAATATTCCGAAACTTCCTTCGTTAAGCACGAATTCAGCCGCCACCTCATCCGGATGGTTTTCCAGCATCCATCTGGCTCCGTGTGTTCCGTTGGTTTCTTCGTCCGCCACGGCCAGAAAGATGATATCCCTGCTCAACTTGAATCCCGCGCGTTTGGCTTTCAGCATGGCCATGAGTTGCATAATCGCCATGCCCTTCATGTCAAGCGTTCCACGCCCCCAGATATAACCGTCCCTGATCTCGCCTGAAAAGGGATCGACCGACCACTTTGCACGTTCCACGCCAACGACATCCATATGGTTCAAAAGCAGTACAGGCCGCTGTGTTCCATCACCCTTGAGCGTGGCTACCAGATTGCCCCGGCCGGGCCGCGACTCATGGATGGTAAAAGGAATTCCTTCGCGTTTGAAGATAGCCGCCAGAAACCCGGCAGCCGAAAGTTCGTTGCCGGGCGGGTTGGTGGTGTCGATACGCAG
Organism: Smithella sp.; assembly: GCA_050011015.1. Taxonomy (GTDB): domain Bacteria; phylum Desulfobacterota; class Syntrophia; order Syntrophales; family Smithellaceae; genus Smithella. The sequence goes on along the minus strand of JBEKJX010000133.1, from coordinate 2,688 downwards.
ATACTGCCTCAGAATTTCTACAGCCTCCTGCATATCGATGTTCATGCCCATGAATGTCATCCCTGGAAAACGGCGGAAAATTACGAACCATTATTTTTCTTAAACTTTAAAAAATCATATTTGATAAACAGGTAAACATTATACAAATAGATCCGCATTTAAAAAAATAAAGGTATGGAATTATTGTCCCTAAACTATAGGGAAGTCATTTTTGTATGTCAAGAAGATATTAACCGCTGATTACGGATTGCGTTCAAACATAAAAAAATAAAACGGAAAAATGAGAAGGCGCAACAACAAAATCGGCCAAAGCTTAAACGATCAGCTTATTTGTCTTTTGTTAAGTGGAATTTTAAAAATACTTTTCCATTAACCGGTTTACCCATTCAGGCACTTTGGGTGAATCAATTTTATCATAATGCGGGTAATAAGGTTTTATATCAAGAACTGGAGTGTCATTTACCGCGTCCAACCCCTGCACTTCAATATAATCATCACCGACATTGATTATTTTTACAGCAGTAACGCCGATAGGATTTGGCCGGTCTTTTGCTCTTTGGGAAAATATTCCCACTTCGGGCATGCTTTTAAGTCCGCGCGGCCTGCGCCGTAAATGCTTTTCTTGCACGTATTTCGCCTGATGAAGATAGGTAATAATCATAGCGTGAGAAAAATCTTCAAGGCCGGACAGCGCCCCAATATATTCCGGTTTTAATAAAATACGTGAAATTATTTGACCCCAGTTTTCATCGGTTTGTTCAGTGATTGAAGATGATACGAATCCGACAGGTGACAATTTTATTTCTTTTTCTTTTATTTTAACTGTTTTAACAAAACTATTCCCTTGCACCGGCTCTCTCCAGCATCTCCAGGATGTCTTTCCTGCCATTCTTTTTTGCCTCACTCAGGGCGGTATGGTTAACGTCGTCAATAATTGCATTTGCATTTACATTAGCGCCCTTATCCAAAAGAAGTTTGACAATCTCCGTATAGCCATTTTGTGATGAAATTATCAGAACGGTAAGTCCTCTGGCATCTTTTTTATTCACATCAGCGCCCTTATCCAAAAGAAGTTTGACGATATCCGTATAACCTTTTTCCGATGCCAACATCAAGGCGGTAATGCCGCCGGTTTTTCTCTCTGCATTTACATTAGCGCCCTTATCCAAAAGAAGTTTGACAATCTCCGTATAGCCCCCGTCCGCTGCTGCCATCAAAGCAGTGGCGTTGTCGGGATTTCTCTTTACATTTACATCAGCGCCCTTATCCAAAAGAAGTTTGACAATCTCCGTATTGCCGTTTCCCGCTTCAATCATCAAAGCGGTAATGCTGTCGGGCATTCTCTTTGCATTTACATTAGCGCCCTTATCCAAAAGAAGTTTGACAACATCTTTGTGACCGTTTTCCGTTGCGATCATAAGAGTAGTAATGTCGTTGGGGGCTCTTTTTGCATTTACGTTAGCGCCCTTATCCAAAAGAAATTTGACAACCTCCGTATGGCCTTTTTCGGCTGCCATCATCAGAGCAGTGGAATCGTCGGTGGTTCTCTTAATATTTATACCAGCGCCCTTGTCGAAAAGAAATTTGACAACATCCGCATGACCGTTTTCCGCTGCGATCATCAGGGCAGTAGAGCCTTCAATTGTTGTCTTTACATTAATATCAGCGCCCTTATCCAAAAGAAGTTTGACAATCTCCATATGGCCGCTCTCTGAAGCCAGCATCAAGGCGGTAACACCTTCTGAGAAGGTACTTGCATTAATATCAGCGCCCTTATTCAAAAGAAGTTTGACAATCTCCATATGGCCGCTCTCTGAAGCCACCATCAAAGCGGTAACATCGTCGGGAATTCTCTTAACATTTACATTAGCGCCCTTATCCAAAAGAAATTTGACAACCTCCGTATGGCCGTTCTCGGATGCCTCAATCAATGCAGTCACTTTTTTTGTAAAAATATTAAAATATACTTTAACCGATGTCGCGTTAATATCAGCGCCGTCGGTAAGCGCAGCCTGCACGCCTGGAAGGTTGCCTTCTTCCGCAGCTTTAATCAATTTAGCATTTTTGTCAGTGATGTCCGCCTCAGCAAAGACAGCAGATAGAAGAAAAATACAGACTATAGAAAACAATATTCGTTTCACTCGATACTCCTTAAATTTGCAGTTTAATAAATTTTATAATAATATCTGATTATAATCTATCATAAAATAAGAAATTTGAAAAAAAGTATTCTTTTCCCGGTCAATGTTTCCAAAAATTTTAAATTTGTGTTACATTGCAACCGATGCAACCGGCGATGGCTGTAATGTGTTTCGGTATATTTACTTTTTTATATAAAATAATTATCCGCAGATACCGGAAGGAGACCGATTATGGACAACAAAGTTTATATTATCAAATGCGGTGACTATAATGATGTTGAAAACAGGCTCCCGGCACTGATAGAAATGATGGGCGGGATAGGTCTTTTTGCGGCAAAAGGCGAAAAAATAGCGCTGAAAGTTAATCTCTTAAAATCCGCGAAACCCGAAGACGCGGTGACAACGCATCCCCGCGTAGTATCAGCCATCGCTAAAATGCTTGATAAAATAAAAGCGGAAAGTCTTATTGTCGATAGTCCCGGCGCCGGGTTCAAATATAATGAAAAAATACTGCGCAAAATATATCGCGAAACCGGGATGCTTGAAG
>JBEKJX010000132.1:0-8331 GCA_050011015.1 Smithella sp. | reverse complement strand
TCATTCCTATTTTTATACCTCCGTTGAGAGAACGCAGAGAAGATATTCCACTGCTTATCAATAATTTCATCGGGAAATACGCGCAAATGTTCGGCAAAGAAGTAAGAAATATTTCTTCATACGCCATGGAACTATTGATGAATTATAGTTTCCCGGGAAATATTCGAGAGTTGGAAAACATCATTGAACGCAGTGTTGCCATGGAGAGCTCTAATATAATTTTACCGGAAAACCTGGCATTATACTCAAGCGCGGCTGTCGGCGCGTCTAAATTTGATATCGAGATTACCGACAAAGGAACGGACCTGAATACGGAATTGGGCAAAGTCGAAAAAATAATGATTGAAAAAGCCATGGAAAGAGCGAAAGGATCGAAAAAAAGAACAGCCGAGTTATTAAATATTACATTCGATTCGCTGCGATATCGCATGGAAAAACTTGGTATTGAATGATGATGCCAAAGCTCTTTGTTTCTTTTTTTTCTTGACTTTTGGGGCGTATTTGCTCTATATGCCTCAGGCAAGAGGTCATCATGAACATGTTAAAAAATTACTTTTTAAAATTGGCAGGCTTTTTTTATTTTTTTACATTTACCAACGACAAGGTCTGCCTGACAGAATCATGACCATTAACATAGGGTAATGAACCGTGGGCAGATCAATAACAGCCCACGGTTTTTTTTTGCCATAATCATGGCAAGGCTTTTTTTAAATAAAAAGGGAAAAAGGAGAGGAGCGTGAATATGAAAAAAAGAGTTTTAATTACAATTTTATCCGTTATTTTTTTGATGGCCGGTGTCGGCGGCTTACAGGCAAAGACCATTAAGGTTGGAGCCGCAATCAACCTGACCGGTCCCGCGTCAACCTGGGGGCAATTTCATGAAAAAGGTCAACGTGATTATTTTCGCTATGTAAACGAGGTTAAGGGTGGAGTGTTTGGCAACAAGATCGACATGATTACTGTTGATACAGCCTACAAGGTTCCTGAAGCGCAGGCGGCGGTTAACAGGTTCGTTCTACAGGATAAAGTGGATATGATTGCGACCTGGGGAGCAGGCGAAGGATTGGCGGCAAAACCTATTATACAAAAATACAAGGTGCCGGCAATCAACTATTCCACAAGCTGGGAACTATTGGAAAATCCGGTTGATTATATGTATCTTCCTTTCGGCAGTTACAAAATGGATTGCTACGCGGTGTTCGAATACATTAAAACCATTCACAAGGGAAAAGACGCTCCCAAGGTCGGTCTTCTGACCTACAATAACGCCTATGGCCGTTCTATTCATGCTCCGAGCAGGGAATACGCGCAAAAACTGGGAATTAATCTGGTCGCCACGGAAGAATTTCCGCCAAAAACAGTTGATCTTAATACGGAGCTTCTTCGCCTGCAGAAAGCCGGCGCACAGTACGTCTTTATGCAAATGCTGCCTTCCGCGATTATTACGGCATTTAAAAGCGCCGACCGCATAAATTACAGCCCTGTTTTTCTGGGGACGTGGACATCAACCGATCCCGACTTTTTCAAAATGGGCAAAGGAGTCATCCGCGACAGACTCGTTATTCAGTTCCCGGGAGGATTGCCCTCCGACAAATCTAAAGGCATGGCTGTCATGCAGGAGTTATGGAAACGTTACAAAACCACAGAAAAATTTGATGCATCCTACTGGGAAGGCGTTGTCGTCGGCATGATTATGGAAAGAGCCTTCATCCGCGCTTATGAAAAATACAAAAATATCAATCCCGAAACGATCAATGCAGCTCTGGAGTCTTTTAAAAATGAAAATTTCGGTGGTTTAGTGCCGCCGATAACTTATACGAAAAATGATCATGGCGCGTCTTTTACGGCGCGTATGGTCAAGGTGACAGAAGACGGAACTTATATACCGCTGACGAATTTCTATGTTCCGGGCAAAGATAAAATTAAATTGCTCAAAAAATAATGATTTATAAAATGGCGTTGCTGGAGGCAATATGATCTCCGGCAGCGCCTTTAAACTATGAGGTTTTAATGAAAGCTTTTCGCAGCCGGCCGTCCATAATGATCAACCGGCGGGAAGAAGATAAAAAAGCAGAACTTTCGATTCAGAGTTTACGTTTGAGCTTTGGCGGAGTCATTGCCGTTAAAGATATTGATCTTAATGTTCATACCGGTGAATTGATGGCGATTATCGGCCCGAATGGAGCCGGTAAAACAAGTCTTCTTAATTGTATAACCGGTTTTTACCACGCCCAGCAAGGCAAAATAATATTCAACGGGAAAGACATTACTCATTTTCGCACTCACGAACTTGTCGGCGTGGGAATCGGCAGAACTTTCCAGAATATAGAACTTTTTCCCGGCATGACGGTGCTGGCCAACATGACGCTGGCGCGTCATATTCACTGCCAATACAGCGTATTGCACTCCTGCCTTTTTTCCGGTTCTGTCCGGAAAGAGGAAATCCGTCACAGAGAGGCTCTCGAAGAGATCATAGATTTTCTGGAAATGCAGTCCATCCGGAAACAAACAGTAGGTTCTCTGCCTTATGGAATGATGAAAAGAGTCGAGTTGGGACGTGCGCTTGCCCTCGAGCCGAAGCTTCTGGTTCTTGATGAGCCTTTTGCCGGCATGAACATGGAGGAGAAAGAAGACATGGTGCGCTTTCTTCTGGAGTTGAATCAAAGGTGGGGGCTCACAATGATTCTGGTTGAACATGACATGTCCATCGTCATGAGTATCTCACAGCGGATTATGGTTTTGAACTTCGGAGAAAAGCTGGGGGAGGGAAGCGCTGAGGAAATCAGCGGCAATCCTGATGTCATCAAGGCGTATCTCGGCGAAGCCGAAGCATTATAAATATTGAAGGCGTTACATTTTGTATAAAGAAGAGCAAAATACATATAAAAATAAATCAACCCTGCCGCAGTTGTTAATGGAAAATGCCGCGAGGTATCGCGAGTCGAAAACAGCGATTCGGGAAAAAGCATACGGCATCTGGCAGAAATACGGTTGGGCGCAATATTCCCGTTATATGCAGTTAACGGCGGCGGGATTTGCCGCACTTGGTCTGCGGCGAGGCGAAAACGTCTGTATGGTTGTTCATAATCACCCGGAATGGCTTTTTTCGGAACTTGCCGCGCATGCGCTCGGAGCGACAACACTTAATCTATTCACTTCGTCAATTCCCGATGAACTGGCTTTTTCCATAAAACGCATCAACTCGCCTGTTGTTGTCGTTCAGGATCAGGAACAGGTTGACAAGCTTCTGGAGATAAAAGACAAGCTGCCCCAGATAAAAAAAGTCGTTTATATAGATCCCACGGGCATGACGTCTTACGAAGAGGATCCCTGGCTTGTCAGTTATGCCGGTCTTTTAAAAGAAGGCGAAAAATTATTAAATGAATATCCCCGTTTTGTTGAAGAGGAAATCGGTAAAGGACGGCCTGATGATATCGCCGTTATGATTCAGACATCCGGGACCACCGGCGTTCCCAAGCTGGCCATGTTATCGCATCGCAATCTGATGGCCATGGCTGATCAGTGGGTGGAAGAAACAAAAATCAAACCGGAGGAAAACTGGCTATCCATGTCTCCTCCGGCCTGGATTGTCGATCAGATGTGGGGCATGGGAGTGGCGCTTAAAAGCGCCATGTGCATGAATTTTCCGGAAACGGCGGAAACCGTTTTGGAAGATTTCCGGGATATCGGTCCGGCTATGATTATCACGTCGTCGCGTTTCTGGGAAGATATGGCCTCCCGCATACGGGTAAAAATATCCGACTCGGGCTGGCTGAAGAAAAAATTATTTTACCTGGGTGAATCAACCGGTAAAAAGGTGGTGGAAAAACAATCTCATAAACAACCGATCCCTTTTTCTTTGAGCGCGTTATATAAAATAATGTCTTTTCTTGTTTACCGGCCGCTTCTGGATCGTCTGGGTTGTTCCCGTTTTCAAAGCGCCTTCACCGGCGGCCATCCGATCAGTCCCGATGTTATTCTTTTCTTCAGAGCGATTGGTTTGAATTTAAAGCAGTGCTACGGCCTGACAGAGTCCGGGGGAATATTTCAGATACAACCGGATAATGAAGTTAAACTGGAAACCGTCGGCAAGCCGCTGTCCATGACCGAAGTCAGGATAGCCGATGATCAGGAAGTGCTGGTTAAATCGGAAGCCAATTTTTCCGGATACTATAACGATTATCAATCAACTCAGGGAGCGTTTGAAAACGGCTGGTTAAAAACAGGCGATGCCGGATATATCGACAACGACGGCCATTTACTTATCATCGGCCGCAAGGAAGATATTATCCGCAATAAAAGCGGCGATGCTTTTTCTCCCGATTTTATCGAGACCCGCCTGAAGTTCAGTCCCTATATTAAGGAGGCTGTCACTTTCGGCGAGGCACGTCCTTATATCACTGCCATGATTAATATTGATCTGGACAATGTCGGCAACTGGGCGGAAGAAAAAATGATTCCGTACACGACTTATATGGATTTATCCCAGCAGACGGCTGTAGAGGAACTGATTTTAAAAGAAGTCGCTCAAGTTAATGAACAACTTCCCGATGTAATGAAGATTAAAAAATTTGTCCTGCTGTATAAACTTCTGGATGCTGATGACGAAGAACTTACGCGAACGGGGAAAGTGCGCCGCCGTTTTGTTTACGGATTGTATATAAAGATCATTGAGGCTATGTACCGGAATCAGAAGAATGTTGAAGTTACCGGTAAAGTCAAGTACCGCGACGGACGGATAGGCGAAATAGAAACGACTATAAATATTATCAATGTAAATTAAGGAATTTATATGGATTTTTTTCTGCAATTATTAGTCAATGGAATTTGTGTCGGCCTGCTCTACGGCATTTCCGCGATGGGCTTTGTCATGATTTTTAAATCATCGAGCGTCCTGAACTTTGCCCACGGCGAACTTCTGGCTCTGGGAGCATTTTTCTTCCTCGCTTTGGTAACATGGGCAAAACTGCCGATTATTGTTGCTTTTATCCTGACTTTGATCGGCTGTTTTATTCTGGGGTTCCTTATTGAAAGATTTTTTCTGCGCCCGTTAATCGGCGAAAAGCTTATTTTTGTAATTATGCTGACCGTGGGATTGTCGGCAATGTTCAAAGGCCTTATTTTACTGATCTGGGGCGGCAATCTGTATACCTATCCGGATTTCCTGCCGGATGCCATGGGACTGAAATTCGGTTCCATTTACATTGCGCCCGTTTATTCGGCCACGCTGGTTATCAGCGTTATTTTTCTTGTTCTGTTCGGCCTGTTTTTCAAAAAATCAGCGCAGGGTATTTATATGCGTTCTGTTGCCGACAATCAGAAGGCGGCTCTTTCGCTGGGCGTTAATGTCCGGCGGGTGCTTGCGCTTTCCTGGGCGATTGCGGCGCTTGTCGCCTGCATGAGCGGAATCGTCCTCGGAATTATCAACGGGGTCAATGTTCATGATTTGAGTTCCATCGGCCTGAAAGTATTTCCCGTGGTTATTTTGGGCGGGCTCGACAGCATCGGCGGCGCGATCATCGGCGGGATTATCATCGGGCTTCTGGAAACATTCACCGGCGGCTACCTGTCGCCGTCTTTGCGCGATGTTGTTCCGTATATTGTTTTAGTCTTTATTCTGATGGTCAAGCCCTACGGATTATTTGGCCTGGTTGAAATTGAAAGAGTTTAAGGAAGGAAAAAAATGAGGAAATTTTCTTTTCATCCCTGCGGCAACTACCGGGAAACTTACGCGCAGGAATTAAATATTTTCGAAACGGACTTTGGCCGGGTTTGTCTGGGCGTGTTTCTGGCTGGGCTCTTTTTTGTCGCACCATTTATTTTAAGCCCATATATGCTCTACATTCTCAATATTATCGGCATTACGGCTATTGCCGCCATCGGACTCAATATCCTGATCGGTTACACCGGACAAATTTCTCTGGGACACGGCGCTTTTTTCGGTGTGGGCGCCTATGCCGCGGCAATTCTGGCGACACGGCTGGGAGTGGGATTTTATGTTGCCATACCGGCGGCGGGAGTCATTACCGCGCTTGTCGGCATGATCTTCGGCATTCCATCGGGAAGATTAAAAGGGCTGTATCTGACCATCGCGACTCTTGCCGGACAATTTATTATCGAGTACGTTCTGATTCAGTGGGATAGTCTCACTAAAGGCACAATGGGAATTACTCTGCCGCCGCCGCAAATATTGGGATGGCATATTTCAGGAGATAAAGCATTTTTCTTTCTGATTTTCCTAAGCCTTGTTTTGATGACCTGGTTTGCGGTAAATATCATGCGCACAAAATACGGGCGGGCTTTCATTGCCATCCGCGATAATGACCGCGCCGCGGAGGGAATGGGGATTCCAATTTTCAAATACAAATTGCTGTCATTCGGCATCAGTTCTTTTTATGCCGGTTTTGCCGGAGCCCTATGGGCTTATTACATGGTAAGTATTACGACGGAACCCTTTAATCTGGGGTTGTCCGTGGAATACATTGCCATGGTCATTATCGGCGGCATGGGCAATATTCCCGGCGCCATCTTCGGCGCGACGTTTATCACGCTGCTCAATGAGTTTTTACGTTATTTTACAGGTATATTAATGAATATTGGATTTATTACCAGTTTAGGTTTGAATATGGCTCCGCTTAAGGAATTTGTATTTGGACTGACCATTGTATTATTTATATTACTTGAACCAAAAGGACTGGCTGAAATATGGCGCATCATCCGTTCCAGTTTCAGGCTGTGGCCTTTTTCATATTAAGGTGCCATGATGGGAGATATTCTTTTACAATTAAATAATATATCTGTTGTATATTCAGATGTTATACAGGTATTAAAAGGTGTTTCTTTAAGTGTTGAAAAGGGGCATATTGTGTCGCTTCTGGGCAGTAACGGCGCGGGCAAAACAACCACGCTCAAAGCCATATCGGGTTTGCTTAAGCCGGAAAACGGAAAAGTAACCGACGGATCGATTATTTATAACGGCGTCAATATACAGAATCAATCGCCTGAATTTATTACCCGCCAGGGCATCATTCAGGTGCTGGAAGGCCGCCAGCCTTTTAAATATCTCACAATTGAAGAAAACCTGCGGGTAGGCACAGCCACCCGTTTCGGCAAACCCTATAAACAGGATTTGGAGCTTGTTTATAATTATTTCCCCGCTCTGGTTAAAAGGAAAAAAGCCCTTGCCGGATATTGCAGCGGCGGTGAGTTGCAGATGCTGGTTATCGGACGTGCCTTAATGGCGCATCCGCAGCTTTTGTTGCTGGACGAACCTTCATTGGGATTGGCGCCTCTGGTTGTGCAGGAAATATTCCGCATCATCAAAAAAATAAACGAGGAACATGCCACCACCATTGTTCTGGTGGAACAAAATGCCCGCATGGCCCTGCAGGTCGCCCATTACGGCTATGTTATGGAAAACGGCAAGATCATGATGGAAGGGACATCAAAAGAATTATCGGACAATCCGGACATCAAAGAATTTTATCTGGGCATGGCGGCATCGGGAATCGCCAAGTCGTATAAGGATGTTAAATCTTACAGGCGCCGCAAGCGTTGGCTGTAAATGAAGTGTTGCCCGAAATATCCTTTTCGCTGCCATGAAAGCGTTTTGGATAAAACTAAGGCTCGCTTCAGGCGATTACAAAACTCGCCTTCGGCTCAAACACTGTAATCGCTTATCTTGCGCTTCGCCGTGTTTTATTCACCAAAACACTTTCTATGCCCGCTCAAACGGATATTATCCGGGCAACCTCTGCGCGAAAAACTTTAACACAGCTCTTCGCCTCCTCCTTGCGGCCACGTTATCCTTTAAATCGAAAGGGTATAAAAGATTAATTTCTAAAATTCCTTTTAAACAAAAAGCAGTTGTGCTAAATTTTAATCGTTCTGCGGCAGAATTGAATTTCGTATATCAATTTTGGGGGATAATTAAATACATTATGAAAATTATAATTTCTTTCAGTATTATAATTTGCCTGTTAATCTTATTATCTTCTGCTTATGCACAACATAGCAAAACAGAAATAATGATTATTTTTGAAAAAGAAATAGCCATTAATGACGACTTTAAAAGTTCAGTAGACAATCCAACTCATAAGGGCATTTCGGGAAAATCTTACGACACATTAAGAAAAGAAACAGAAGATTATGATAAAAACATATTTACTCCATCATTAACGAATGCAAAACAGATAATATGCAAAAATAAAGATAGAGAATTATTGCGGAGTTTTTTTAAAGTTATAATTTCAACAACGAATTCAGCAGACCAAGGTCCCTCTTGGATTTTAGGCGAAATATTTATATGTCAGAGTGACTTGTTTATATCAG
>JBEKJX010000131.1:0-8345 GCA_050011015.1 Smithella sp. | reverse complement strand
TTGAGTCTTTGGTTCAGAACTCATCATCTTTGAATATTCTAATTCTTGTTCTTGATATGCAATTAGATTACGGCAAATTAACAGATGTCCAAGCCTCCTCCTTGCCGCCGCGTTATCTTTTGACCGGAGGCGCGACTGAAAAGGAGCGCAATAAGAACAGACTTTACCTTACCGGGAATTGACGCCTGTCAGGCGACAGATTCCATGCAACTCGGTATTAATATCAATTAACAATATAGAATGTTATAATTTTGCAGTCGATATTTCGAGCAACCCATGTTTCCAGACAGTAAATATTTCATTGACATACAAGACCTATTTTTTTATACTTTAAGCATGAATAACCAATATCTTATCAAACAGGCGGTCTTTTCTTCATTGGCCAAAGATGGACCCACTGCTTCTTTCAGGTGGCGTTTCTGATGCCTGCCGTAGAAGTGAGACATCAAAGAGTTGTAGTCGAGACTGACCGCTACAGGGTAGAGGGGGATATAACGTTGCCTCAGGAGGGTTATCGCAGCCGTCTTTCCGACTATCTGAACCGTCAAGATCAAGAGTTTCTCATTCTTGTGAACGCTGAACTAAACGCGCTTGACGGATCCGGACGTGACTGGAACACTCCGGTTCTAATGCTTGCAAGACGGCATATCCGTCTGGTTGTGCCGGCTAGCAGTGAGCATGAGTAGGACTCTCACTTGGAAATCGGGGAAATGCTATTGCCATTAGCAATTTCCCACATGTTTTTTTGAGACGAAAAGTTATTCTTCATATACTTGCCAGGGGAAAAGAAGTTCTTGTCAATTTGAAAAACCATCAGACATTGAGAAACAACCCATTCGCAATTCAAAACTTATGAATAAATAAAATATTAATAATAAAAAACTACATTACTTAAGGAGTTTAAAATGAATGTAAAGAATTTATTTGATTTAAAAGGCAAGGTTTCTGTCGTAACAGGTGGCGGCAGAGGTATTGGCAAATTCATGGCTACGGGGCTGGCCGAGGCCGGTTCTGATGTGGTGATTGCTTCGCGCAAACTGGAGAACCTGGAAAAAGAAGCGCAGGAACTGGAAAAGCTGGGCATTAAGTCTCTGGCAGTGAAATGCGATATGGCCAAAAAAGAAGACATAGACAATCTGGTCAAGACCACAATGGATAAATTTGGCACCATTGATATATTAGTTAACAATGCCGGACTTACATGGGGAGCTCCTACACTGGATTTCCCGCTGGACAAATGGGAAAAAATATTCGACGTTAATGTGAAGGGCGTTTGGATTATCTCTCAGCAGGTTGCCCGTATCATGAAAGAAAAAGGCGGAGGCAAGATGATCAATGTTTCCTCCATCTACGGATCGCGCGGCTCCAATGAAGAAGAGCATCCCGCCGTGGCTTATAATCCTTCCAAGTTTGCGGTGGAGGGTTTAACCAAAACTCTGGCTCTTAAATTAGCCCGATACAAGATATATGTGAACTGTATTGCTCCGGGATTCTTTAAAACAGATATGATGGCTCATTTATTCAAGCCTGAGATGAAACCAATACTTGATTTGACTGTTGGCGCAATTCCGCTCAAAATGTATGGCGAAGAAGACGATGTAAAGGGATTGGCCGTCTTTTTGGCATCTAAAGCTTCCAATTACATTACAGGCGGCATTTTCCATGTGGATGGCGGATTTTCAGCTCAGTAGAAACTAAAAACAGGATACTTCTTTGTGTAGTTCAATCATGAGGGAAGAAGTGTCCTGTTTGCATTACCTTATAAATGAGATTTAAGGAGATATGGTCATGAGAAGTCCGCAGTATGTAACAATAAGTGAAGTTAAAAGAGTTTGTCAGGAATTGGGAATAAGAGACTGAACAAAAATTAAAAAACCGAATGTAACAACAAAAGAAGCCGAGATTATCCTGAAGATTGTGAATGTTAAAAAGATGCGCATTGTCCCCGAAGACTTTCGTATGGGACTGGAAGTGGAACTGGAACACGGGACAGTGTTTGATGACGCGAATGTAACGAATAACCATCCCATCCTTACGGGCATGATCGTTCTTGCTCATATGAAAGAAACCCTTGATTATTATGAGCGGCTTGATGTTGCTGAAATCGAAGGAGGCTTGCTCAAGGCTGTCCTTTCTAAAAATCTTGATAAGATCAGGACAAAGTATAAAAAACTCATTGAAGCTCAAGCTTTTCTGAACAAGGTAGTGTCCGCCCAATTGAAGTAGATTCTTCATGTTTTATAACCTCGCTTCTGTTATTTGTTTTTTCTGACCGATGCGTAAGAACATCTTTCTTTTGCTGTCACAGGAAATACAGATTTTCCGTTGTTCTTTTTGAAGCGTTATTTTTCTTATTTAATCAATATTTAATACTGGTTGACTTTGTTTTTTGATGTTCTATAATTCCACTTAATTGTTTTAAGAGCCAATGACATAAATCATGAATCTATGTGCAAAAGAGGAAGGGAGTTGGACTTATGAATAGGAACGGCATAAAAGATTGTCTGCTTATTTTTGTTGTTTTCCTTTTGGTTTTCCTGTCAATAAAGGTTTTGGCGGATGACTCAAACCCGGCCCCGCCATTATTTACTAATCAGGAACTTGATAACCTTCTCGAGTCTATTGCCCTCTACCCCGACCCTCTGCTGGCCCAGATACTGCCGGCTTCGACGTATCCGCAGGAAATTGCCGATGCGTATGACTGGCAAACCAGCGGCGGGGCAATGTCAAAAATTGATATGCAGCACTGGGACGACTCCGTTAAGGCAATTGCCCACTATCCGGATATTCTGAAGATGATGACGGAGTATGGAGACTGGACTGCCGATATCGGAGATGCTTTTCTTAATCAGCCGGAAGATGTAACCGAGTCCATCCAGAGGCTCAGGTGGAAGGCAAGAAACGCCGGCAATCTGGAAAGTAACAACTGGCAGACTATAATTATTGTTGGAGATTATATTGAGATCATTCCTGCCCAGCCTCAGTATGTCTATGTCCCGTCTTATGATCCTTCAGTTATCTATGCCCAGGGATGGGACCCTGACGAAGCGCCTTTCATTACGTTTGGCCTTGGTCTGATGATTGGAGATTGGTTGACCATGGACTTTGACTGGGGTCACCACCATATTATTTATCATGGCTGGAACCGTCCCGGTTGGGTAAATCGCGCAAGACCTTATGTTCACATGAGAAATGAATATATTAACAAAAGCAGACCTTATATAAATAGTAATTGGAGGCATGATGCGTCACATGGCAATCCTGAAAGTTTCCGGATCACGCACCCCGGTGTTACTACCGGCGCGGGTATGGAGTCGCGGATGGCCGAAATCAGAGGGAGGTCTGTAACAGCAACGCCGGCCAAATCTTTGCCAAAGGGTTTCGGTTCTTCAAAGCCTGCGATGTCTCCTCAGGATATCAAGAAACAACCGGTAATAACGATCCCGAATGTCAGTCAACGGCCGGAACAACAGACTCCGGGCGTCAGCAGGGGAACTCAGCAATCCAGTTCTGCCCGCGAGATTGTCCGGTCTCCCAGAACACCGTCGGTTACCTTTGGCGGTTACAGGGGATCAAGTGAAGCCGTGGGACAGAGTCTCCGCGGTCAGGCCAGCCGCCAGAGCAGCGAAAGGGTCGCTCCTCCAACGGTACAGAGAAGCGCCCCTCAAAGGGGATCTGGCTCTGGAGGCAATGCGCCCGCAGGCAGGGGAAATGCACAAGATAAATCGCGCCGGTAATACAGTCAATATATTTTCTGATAATTCGGAATAAATGAGTAAGGAAAGGAAGGAAAATATGATCAAGACAATTCAGCAAAAATCAGTATTTCGTTCGTTGCGTAAAACGGTTTTTATTGCTGCGCTTTTTGAAATAGCGATGTTAATCTTTGCCTGGAGCATGCCGGCAGTCGCCGCGCCGTCACAAAAACTATTTCCATCTCCCGAAGATGCCGTAAAAGCCCTTACTGTGGCTGTTAAGGCAAATGACAAGATTATGCTCGATCAAATCTTCGGGCCTTACGGAAAAGACCTCCGTTCGGGCGATGAGGTGCAGGACGCTGTCGAATTTGTTGAATTTGCCAAACACCTCGATGAGAATAGCGATCTTGTAAAAGAAAATGATTCAAAAGTGATCCTTCGCATCGGCAAAGAAAATTGGCCGTTTCCCGTTCCCATCGTAAAATATAATGATAAATGGTTCTTTGATACTGAAGCGGGTAAAGAAGAGACCCTGAACCGCCGTATCGGGGAAGATGAACTTACTGCCATACTGGTCTGCCGCGTCTACGTGAAGGCGCAGCGCGAATATGTGCTTAAGGATTGGGATGGCGATGGTATATTTGCGTATGCGCAGAAACTTCGAAGCGATCATGGCAAGAGAAACGGTCTTTACTGGAGATCCCGGCCGGGACGGGAAATGAGCCCTCTTGGTGAACTTGTGGCACAGGCGTGGCATGAGGGCTACAAGAAGAAAAGGGCTGCCTTCAAGGAAGCAGAACCATCGCCTTTCCATGGCTACTATTTCAAAATACTGACAGGACAGGGAAAGAATGTGCCGGGGGGACAATATAACTATATCATAAATGGCAACATGGTTGGTGGCTTTGCCCTGGTGGCTTTTCCCTCAAACTGGGGTAAGTCGGGGGTGATGACTTTTATCGTCAATCAACAGGGTAAGGTTTTCGAAAAGAACCTCGGACCTGACACAGTCAAAATCGCTCAGAAGATGAAATTGTACAATCCCGATAAAACATGGACGCCGGTTAAAGAATAAAATGGAAACAAGATTATACTAAGAAGAATTTCTATTATGCAAGGATGATCAATCAAGGAACCGAAGATAGCCCTAAAGGCGCCTTACATAATGGATTTAAAGCCGGGCACGTATTACTGGTGCAAGTGCGGCCGATTTGAAAACCAGCCGTTTTGAGATGGTTCGCACGCGCGGCTCAATACAGGAATGACGCCGGTAGAATTTAAGCTGCCGGAAGTAAAAAAGATCGCCCTATGTGGCTGCAAGCAAACAAAAGCCCCTCCGTTAGAACCGGTATGAATAATAATAATTGAATTTTATTTAAATTTGTCTCACGGAGTTTGCGGACATCTAACTCAAAAAGTCTTTCACGTGCGTGTGTTTTTCAATCAACTGAGATAAAAGCTGGATTTTCTCCGTGTCGTCTTTCTTAAGCAGAGCTTCCATTTCGTCAATGGTCTTGGCGGTTATGAACGTGTCCGTGTTTACAAGAAGAATAGGTATGCCTTTCTCTTTCGCTCTGGAAATGATATTTTGATGAGGAACGATATCATCCGTGAGTATAATGCCTATGGTGTTCCGTTCAATGGCGGCAAGTATTATGTCGCTCTTGTCACCACCGGTTATCATCAATTGATTTTCCTTGTCGAGGCACTGCTTGGTAAAAAGCGGATCCTTGTCCGGGCAGGTAGTGGAAGGCGCTCCGATGATTATATTTTTAACGACTTTCTTCAGGTTTCCTTCGCCGGTAAGCACTCTGGCAAAGAGTTTCTCCGCGAGAAAATCAAGGGTAAAATAGGTTAATTGCGCTTCATACGGGATAATGCCGATGATATTAATGCCCATTTTCTTTATGTTCGGCGCAAAGAAATTCTCAAACGCTTCAACATCCGGTACCTTGTTGATTATTACGCCGCCGAAATTGGCATCTATTATCCTCATATATTTTTCGATGAACTTGATATCATCAATAACAGAATCGTTGTCGCCGCTCACGACAATCACAAGCTTGCCGTCAATATCCTTTGCAATGGATACCGGATCAAGATCGAGATACGCTCCGCATGAAAAGTCCTTCCCGCTTTCAATAAAGAGCACATCGTTTTTGCCCCCGATATTCGTTACTATATCGGAGAGAGCTTTTTTTATGCTTTCCTGATCGTACATATATTTCAGTTTGGAATGGTCAAAGCCGAGCGTGATTTTTTCATAATGGCTCTCCATCTCGCCTTCGCGCTCAAGGAGATTGACCATTAAACTGGCATCGTAATCCCAGCTTCTCTTTCTGCGATAGATCAATCTGTCACCCAGCGGTTTGGCGTAAGCAAATTTTTTATCTTTCAGCGAAGAGATGATTCCCGCGATTATGCTTGTTTTCCCCGCATTGCTTCTGATTGAAGAAATCACTATTTTTTTCATGGTATGTTCTCCTTCGGTTTACTTATCAAAATCCGCGCATCTAAAGCCTTGAGGCCGTTTTTATTGTCATATACAACGATAGGATTTATCTCTATATCGGTAATTCTTTCGCATTTCTTAATAATGGAACTTATTTTGATTATGGTATCTATGACAGATTCAATATCCTTCTGTTCCTCTCCTCTTGCGCCGAGAAGCAGTGGATAAGATCTGATTTCTTCGAGCATGGAAAGCGCGACGCCGCGGTTTATGGGAATCGCCCGAAACGATATATCCTTCATCACTTCCACGTAAATACCTCCGAGCCCGCACATAACGACAGGGCCGAATGACGGGTCTCTCCTCGCGCCGACAATAAGTTCAACACCTTTCTTCGCCATCTCCGTGATTTCAATGCCCTCAATGACAGCGTTGGGTTTATACTCCCGGCATTTATGCATTATCACTTCATAACCATCGACAACTTCCTTTTTGTTATCAATGTCCAGCAAAACCCCTCCGGCATCGCTCTTATGCAAAATGTCTTTCGACACAACCTTCATCACGACAGGGTAACCGATTTCTTCGGCAAACGTCACCGCCTCGTTTATACTGCGCGCAATCCTGCTTTGTGGCATCGTGATGTTCGCAACTTTCATTACAGCCGCTCCCTCGTTGGCCAAAAGAAAGGTTCTCCCGTCCTTTAGCGCTCCGTCTATAATCTTATTGATTGCCATCACGTCTATTTCGTATTCATCAAATTTATAAGATATTTCATCGATATATTTGTAGTATCTATAGAATGCTCCAATGCATGAAACGGCCTGTTCCACGTCATTAAAAACAGGAATGCCTGCGGTTTTCAGAGACTCTATCGCGCCTTCAACCTGCGCACCCCCGATCAGGGCATAGCTGATTGATTTGCCGCTTTTCTGATGTATGGAATAAGTATCGTTTATCATCTGAGAGAGATTACTGGAATCCATAATCGCTGTTTCGCAGTAAAGCCCGATTGTGGATCCCATTTCTCCGGACTCGGCCGCAATGGAAAGGGCGCGCGTGTAATCCGCCGCATCGGCGGTTCCTGTAAGATCGATAGGATTTTTTGTTGATCCGAACGAAGGTGTAACAGCGTTGTACAGGCTCTTTAACGCGGATTGATTATCATACAATGGAACCCCGTACTTTTCACACGCGTCGGTAGCCATAACCCCGACGCCGCCTCCATTTGTTACTATTACGCTGTTGTAGTTTCTGGGGGCAGTGCTGGAAATCATGAATTTGCACCAGTTGAACGCGTCCTCAAGGCACTCGGCCCGGAGCACACCGCATTGTTTCATGACAGCGTCGAATATTTCATCCGAGCCGGCCAGCGATCCCGTGTGCGAAGCGGCGGCCTGTGCCCCTCTTTTCGATTTTCCCGACTTTATTACTATAACCGGCTTTTTACCGGTGGCGGCTTTTAGTGTTTCAATCAGCCGTTCTCCCTTTTTTACTCCTTCGATATATATAAATATGACTTTTGTACTGTCATTATTAATAAGATAATCAAGAAGGTCGGCTTCATCAACATCGCATTTGTTCCCGATAGAGATGATGGAGGAAAGTCCCATGTTGGCAATGGAGCTTTTCGCGATCATCGCGATCCCTAACGCGCCGCTTTGCGTGAGTATGGCAACATGGCCCGGTTTTATTCTGGCCGCGGAGAAAGTCGAGTTAAGCGATGCCGCCGACGAATAGAGGCCGAACATATTCGGGCCCACGATGCGCGTTCCCGCTTCCCGGGCGATGCCGGCAATCTCATTTTCTTCGCTGACGTTTCCAATCTCTGAAAATCCGGAAGTTATTATCTGAATGAATTTGACTTTTTTTTGCGCGCAGCTTTTTACCGCGTTCTTTACCAGATTAGATGGAATCACAATCGACGCGCAATCAACATCATCCGGGATTTCCAGAACATCGGTAAATACTTTATATCCGTCGATATCACCACCCTTAGGACTTATGGGGAAAACTTTTCCCTTGTATCCACCGGAAATTATATTGTTAAATATAGCATAGCCGATTTTCTTCTTGTCCTGTGAAGCGCCGATAATGGCAATGCTTTGAGGTTCAAACAGGTATTTAATATCGTATCTGTTTGTATTGTCCACCATGCTCTCCTGTAATCGAATTTATACAATATACGAGTTGAT
>JBEKJX010000130.1:0-8386 GCA_050011015.1 Smithella sp. | reverse complement strand
ATGGAAAAGAAAATCGGTTCTCTGGAGGCCGGCAAAAAAGCCGATATTATTGTTATCGGCCTGAACAAACCTCATTTGACGCCGCTTTACAGTGAGTATTCGCATCTGGTTTACGCGATGAGCGGAGCTGATGTTGATACCGTTTTGATTAACGGAAAAATCGTCATGGAAAATCGTAAGCTTTTGACGATCAACGAAACGGAAGTCATGCGCAAGGTTCGCGAAATTGCTGTGAAGGTGAAACAAAGTCTCAGGAAATAAAAGTTATATCACCCATTGGATATCCTCCGCAGGCGGAGGTGTCATTTGAGTAACAAAGGTGGATTAAGCGCTGTTATTTCCACCCGTTAGCTCCCACAAGCGGGGGACAAATAAAACACATAATTAAATAATTTTCGATCATGACACAATCTACTAAAGGAGATGTGAAAATTTATGAAGGCGCATAATTATTATATTCACTATAAGTTGATTATTGTTTTAATTTTGTTGCTTCCCGTATGTTCCCTGGCGGCTGTGAAGGAAGTCACTCTTTTCCCCGATTCGGCCAAAATTTCGGAAATAACAAAAGTTCATCCTCAATGTTCCGATAAATGCAGGGCCATTATCACTCTGCCCCCGCAGGCCGATCCGGAATCTTTAGTTGTTTCGCTTCCGCCGCTAAGCCGCGTAAAAATAGAAGATTTGCAGGCGAAACCAATCCCGGTTCAGGATGAGGCCAAAATCGCAGAGTTGCGCAAACAGATAGCCGGAGCCGAAGGCGAGAAAAAAGAGACGCAGGCAAAATTGGATGCCCTCGAAGCACAGCTTCAATTCTGGCAGGCGCAAACAAAGGCAAAAACAAAAACAGTCGCCGATTCCTATAAATTAGCCGATGCCATCGGGCGAAATGTCCACAAAGCCAATCAGGAAAAATTCGCCGGTGAAACTCAGTTGGAAAAAATCGATAAAAACATTAAGAAACTTCAGGATGAATTAAATCAGGCCGCAGGCCATAAAGAAACAGCGTGGGAAATAACTTTAACGATATCGGGAGCGAATCAAAATGAAATATCATTCCCCTACACATACTCGCTTGCGGGTTGCGGCTGGCTTCCCCTTTATCGCGTTGAGGCCCTGCCCGCGGATAAAATCGTTTCTTTCTCCTGGGAGGCGGAAGTCTGGCAATCTTCCGGTGAAGACTGGAAACAGGTGCAATTAAATTTAGCCACATTACAGCCGGTAATAAACGTTAATCCGCCCGAAATGCCGGATTGGATTATCAGGCCCCGTAAACTTTATAAAAAAATGTTAACGGGCAATGTTGCCGCAGAACAATTAATGATGAAGGAAAATGCAAAGCAAGATTCAGCCGAAGATGAAACTATGGGCGCCGCGCCTGCTGAAACCAGAAATACAACTTATTCTATCTGGTCGCTGGGCAAAACGAATATTGCGGCGGGAAGCCGTCAGCGCCTGAAAATCAAGGATGAATCCTGGCCTGCCGAATTTCTATATCTTTCGCGTCCCGGTATGAATCCGCAGGCTTTTGTCCGCGCTCAGGTTAAACTGGACAAGCCCGCCGAAATACCTTCCGGGCAGGCAATCTTTGTTATTGACGGAGCCGTTTTGGGCAAACGCGAATTTGCCTTTGCCGGTTCCGAGGGAACGCTTTTTTTCGGAACAAGCCCTCTGATTTCCGTCACCAGTTCGACTATTGCCGATAAATCCGATGAAAAAACGTTTTTACAGGACAAACAAACAAGAAGCTGGCAATGGCTGATTGAGGCAAAGAATTCCAGCGCTGCCGATATTAAACTGCGTATCGAAGAACCGGTGCCTCAGGCGCGTGACAAAAGAATAAAGTTGGACTTCAAGCAGAATCCCGAACCGGCGGAAAAAGACCACGCTAAATTTGTCTGGATTCTGGATGTGCCGGCCGGGCAGAAAAAAACAATACAGAACAATATTGAACTGGAAGCGCCGAATGATATGAATATTGATTTCGGCTGGCGGTAATGAAAGGGTCCGGTATTTCGTAGTACGTAGCTTCAGCTGCGCTAATTTTTCCATTTTTTCGTAGTGCGTAGCTTTAGCTGCGCTAATGCTGCGGGTCTAAAGACCCGGACTACGACAGAAAGAGATATTGCCTTAATATACGGGTTTAAAGACCCGGACTACGAAAAGCTCTTTTGTAATCTTTTTGATTACCCGTATTCTTCCAGATACCGTTCTATATATCCGCGAACTTTCTCTTTGGGTTGAAATATTCCGAAATGACCTTCGCAAAGAATATCGGCGTCGAGATTAAGCAATGCCTGCATGGATTTTTTCCATGCTTCAATATCGGAACCAAAAGCGGCATGAAACGGCCCGTGAATGTCCTGCCCGAAAAGAACCCGTTTCCCTTCCCTGTCCAGATAAAGAGCAATTGAACCGGGTGTGTGGCCGGGCGTGTGCAGACCATGCAATTCTTCCCGGCCGAATGTTAATGTTTCATGGGCGCCCTTTAGTTTCCGGTCTACCGCCGTCGGAGGAAAGGTCGTGCCATACCAGTTTGCCGCCGTCTTGAGAGAATCGCCGCCCTCCACAGCCCTGGCGTCCAATTCGTGAATCAGTATTTTTGTGTCGTATTGCTTTTTAAAGAAAGGCGCGGAACCGATATGGTCTATGTGGCAATGCGTTAATATCAGATGGGAAATATTGGCGGGATTCAGTCCGAGCATTTCAATATTGCGGACAATCTGAGAGAAGCTTTTACCGGCTCCCGAGTCAATCAAAACAAGAGTTCCCGCGAAATCTATCAGATAAATCGCCGCGTCATCGGCTGAAGTTATACCCGGGCCGCCGATTAAATAAACACCGCTGATTATTTCTTCAGTATTTTGTCTCATGAAATTTTTTTATGGATGATAGGTGTCAAGGATTTCTTATTAAATTATTTTTTTATGCGCTACGCCTATTAAATTTTCTATATTATCGTTATTCTCTTCTAAATATTTTTCCAAGCCACTATAGACATCAACGACTGCGGATGACCTTACTATCCAAGCTGTCCCAATACCAACGGCTGTTGCCCCCGCCATTATATATTCTAAGGCATCCTGCCAATACGAAATACCACCAATGCCAATTATCGGTATTTTTTTATTTCGGCATTCAGGTATTTTTCTAAAGCATTCGTAAACCATTAAAACACCAACAGGTTTCACTGCTGGCCCGGATAAACCTCCTGCACCGTATAGACCTTCTTTAGGATCGCCCAGAAAAGGCTTTCGGCTCCTGATATCTATTGCCATTCCTCGAATTGTATTAATCATAGACAATACATCGGTACCACCTTCAATCGCAGCCGTTGCAAGAGGCACAATATCTGAGACATTTGGAGTTAGTTTTGTAATAACTGTTATAGAGTTATCAATCTTTTTTTTGACTGTTGATACAATCTTTTTTATATGTTTTGGATTCACACCAAAAGCTAATCCACCTTCCTTAATGTTCGGGCAGGATACATTTATTTCAATTCCTTCAATAAGCTTGCTTGAATTATTATCATTTAGATAAGCTGCTATTTCCCCAAACTGCTCAATTGTATCAGCAGAAATATTTACAATAATAGGAAGTTTATATTTTAATAACATAGGTATTTCTGAAGTAACAAATGCCTTAACACCCTCATTTTGTAATCCTATTGAATTCAGTAAACCTCTCTGTGTTTCTACAATACGCAGTCCCGGATTACCTTTCCTTGGTTTCATAGTAATACCTTTAGTAACGAAAGCACCTAAAGAGTTCAATATCTTATCCTTATCTTCATCGTATAAAATATTAATTTCATCACTATGGCCCCATGTGCCTGATGCTGTCATGATTGGTGAATTTAAGTTCATCTTATTTAATTTAGTTTCTAATCGATTCATATTAATCCAATATTATGTCATTAGCGTTAAACATAGGGCCGTCCATACAAACGCGAACGTATTTATATTCATCATTACCATTATTCTTCTTCTTACATACACAAGACAGACAAACCCCTATTCCACATGCCATTCGTTTCTCCAATAACACATGAAGTGTAATTTTATATTGCTTTGTTATTTTATGAAGGTGCTTCATCATAGGAATAGGGCCACATGAAAAGGCAAGAATGCTCTTATTTACTTTTAAATTTTTTAGATACTCTTCATATTGATGAGTCACAAATCCAGAATATTGATGAGATGGAGCTATTCTATCAGAATTTACATCATTTTCATAAGACACGTAAATATCATTTGGTGTAAGGCCAATATTTTCTAAATCGTCTATATATATTGATGCTTGTTTAGGATCATCACCCATGCTACGTGCATGATAATCTCTATAAATCAGCTTATTAAAAGACTCAACACCGATAAATGCTTTTATTTTAAACGAATAATATTTAAGTGCTTGACCCAAATAGATCAAAGGTGCCATACCCACACCACCACCAATAAGATGTATTTCATCAATACCTTTTTCACGAATCTCAGATAGAGATATTTTTTTACCTAACGGCCCTAACACACGTATTTTTGATCCCTTGGTTATCTCTTTTAATTCATTTGTTCCGACACCATCCTCAACTATTTTATAAAAGATTTCGAATTTATGAGGAAATACGGTGTGGGTAATAGATGCAAGTTTAGGTGGTAGTGAAAGTGATTTTAAATAGCCAACTGTAAAGTGTCTATATGATGCTCTGTGAATACCAAATGGTCGTTTTAGGAAAGAACTTCGCGATAAAATTCTTTCTGTATGTGATGAATCATTAGCCATATCAGCAAAAGATGTGGTATTTGTTTCTCCATTAGATATTCTATTCTTCAAAGTATCTATCATCACAAACTGGCCAGGAGTAATACCCATTAATTCAGGAGCTTTTAGAACAAGAATGAAATGACTAGCATCTTTTTTTGTACTACCAACAGGAATATTATTATCTACCGTCGCCAAAAACTCTCTAACTCTATTGCTTGTCACGTCTTTTACATGATCTTCAGGAGAATACAAGGTTATTTGATTAATCTTATCGCCTTCAATTTCTCTAGCTTTTTTAATTATTTCATCAAAACATATAAAGAAACCACGTGGCCATTGATTTGCTTTTGCATATGCCCTGCGTTTTATCATCTCATTATACTGTCGTACTATCATAACACATATAAATTTGAAATTTAGATTATCCTCTAAATTGATTTTATTTGATATTTTCTTTAAAATATCTTTATCCTGATCATCGAAACAAAAAGCGACTTTCAGTTTATCATTTTGCGCAATAAATGCCGCACCTTCAAAAATTCCATGTGGTTGTGGTAATTCTTTTAACAGTGAGTCTTTGTAAAACAAAGAATGATCATAATGTGTAACGCTAAGATTATCTTTTCTCATTATGATATTTAAAATATCAAAACATAAAGAATGATACGCTACAGAATTAAATTTATTTTGATCTTTTCCAAAAAAGCTTTTGATAGAATCTGTTTCAATATCTCTAAATTTCGGCCATAAATGTTGTGGTATTGTCTTAGCTATAGCGGTTCGTACCATATCTACATTATCAACACTAATATCATTAAGAAATATTAAATATCTTATATATTTTTCGATAAATATTTTTTCTATATCATTTTCATCCGTATGTTCATCATATTGCGGTTTAAAATTTTTTTGTTTCTGTGCTTTGCTAAGAATGGGCGATGTAATCTTAATCAGTTCATCAACAGTACCTTTTATTTTCTTTATTGATCTTATCTTCTTTTGTTTTCTAATTGTAATATAGGAATCAGATTGCAATGCGCTGCCTTCACGTTTCTGAGTATTATTCCATATTATAGGTGTAAATTTACTGACATCAATTTCATAACCTGCTTTTATAATAGCTTCATACAAGTTATACCATGCTTGTATTTTTTTTGCTCCGAAGGCAATTGTAATCAATGGATTATGGACAAGTTCTCTTCTTATTCGAGATAACAGTTTAAAAAGTTCTTCTGAAATTTCGCCATTGGATGCCTTCGGACTATGTAATCCAATCGTTGGATCAAATTTCATACGCAACCAAGATCCCCAAAATTTTGAAAAACCGATATAATCGATATCATCAATGTATGGAGGATCGATATATATATGTTTGATTAATGCCTTATGACTTAAATTAATATTTTGAAAATCAGCTTGATATACAAAAACATCTTTATTGTTTGTATTAAAAGATTCGAGACTTTCAGCAATATTAATTTTTGGCAAAATAGAATTTAATTTCATTTTGCATTTAACAACATTTTCAAAACGTGCATTGAAACTTCGCCAAACATTCTTCTCTTGACGATCTGGCGGAATATAGAATCTATGTGCAGCCCAACCACGCGATGAGCTTGGATATTCGTCAGAAGACATCTGCATCTTACTGCAACTATACATCATGCCAGTAAATACATAATGTAAAAAATCTTTGCACTCTTCAATTTCGACTTGTTCTATAGCATTATTTAATTCAGAAAGAGCTGATAAATTGCGTTTGGTAAACAATTCAAAGTAGAAACTGACATCTGTCTTTCTATAGCTTTCAATTTTTACTTTAGGATACCAATGTTTTGGTTCTGATTCTTGTTCATTGATTCTTTCTTGCCTTTCAATTTCTTTTTTAGAAAGAATTGTAAAACCAGAGAATGAGCATTCTTGACAAGTTAACTTAACTGAGTCTGGCTTACTAATGCCATTACTATTTCTCCATTTTAAATAATCATAAGAAACTGTACTCTTGCATTTTGGACAAGCAATTGTATATTTCTCCAAAATTTTATTCTCAACAATATCTTTAACTTTTTTATATGAACTTTGTAGTGCATGAACACTAATTGGCCTTATTAATACAGTAGTCAAAAAAACAGCCATCGGGTTTATATCACTTGCTAATACACGAGCCCCTTTGGCCAGTGCAACTATAACCGCACTACCTCCACCGCATAAAGGATCGATTACAATATCACCGTATTTTAAATCGTCAAAAATTTTTTCTATACTAGATAAAGGTTTTCTCCCCCAGTATTGATGTGTCCGAGATATATAATTAAAAAGTTTTGGATCTAAAGACATAACACGATTAACCTATCAACTGAATAATAGAAATATCAAATACTATGAATTCTTATATTTCCCCGATGTAAATATTTGCCGCCATTTTTAATCCGATGAATATATTTTTTTAATCAGATCGCCGTAGAGGCGTTTTGCGTTCCTTGCAAGGACACGATAAAAAATCACTTTTTTATATCCGCCCACATAATCAATGCATCTTCACAAGTGTCTGTGTAATAAAGCGGTCTGATTCCTTTTACTACAAAACCGCATTTCCGGTAAAGCTTTATTGCTTCGGTGTTTGATTCTCTGACTTCCAGGGTCTGGGCTATAATTCCATTTTTCCTTGAAATTTCTTTCATGGCTTCCATAAGCCCGAAAGCAAGGCCTTGCTTTCTATATTCTTTTTTGACCGCGAGATTGTGCAGATGAACTTCATCGGCAACAAGCCAGAAGATAATGTACGCGGCGACAACGCTTTTGCTTCCAAAATTTATCCGCACGCAAAGACACATGGAATGAGCGCTGTCAATTTCTTTTACAAACATGCCTTCCGTCCACGGAGACGAAAATGATTCCCGCTCAATTGCCATTATTTCCGGCAGGTCGGCTTTAACCATCAGATCGATTGTCGCCCGCGGGAAAACTTTTTCAGAAGACATGGAAAATTTCCAAAAATACGGCCACCGCTAAAAATATCGCGCAAAAAACAGGAATCGCTCTCCGGAGTTTCAGCATATTAATGGCCACGGCAATCCCCAACAGCGGCATAAAATAATACGTAAAAGAAAGAGCTGTCAGAATAGTCGTATTAAATTTGTGATATGCCCATATTACTGAAGGAATAAAGATCACCTGAACTGCGAAAAGAAAAAAGATGTAAAATAAAAATACTTTAATTAACCCTGAATAATTTTTTTGTTCTATGGCCCGGATGTCATTTTCTTTAGCATCCACCAAAGCTCTATCGGACAGGACATCGTTGGATTTAATAATAAAAACATCCATCTGTTTGGCTAATATTCCACAGGGGATGGCTATAAGCACGGAAAGTGCAATTAATTCCGGCGATGCGCCTCCTGATTTTGAACCCGCGATTATGGCAGTCGAAGTCGCCACAACAGCAGTTAAGGAATCGTTGGGAGGGATATAAGTTCCTATGGGCAGGTGATCGATCCAAATGAGTTCAATAAATGCTCCAATGATCATTCCCGCATAAAGATTATGTAAAAGCAGTCCGATAATCGGAGCGATGACCACAGGTCTGGAGATCATGGCTTGAACAAAAACACGATCCAGACAC
>JBEKJX010000129.1:0-8400 GCA_050011015.1 Smithella sp. | reverse complement strand
GATAAACACCAGAAGGGGTATTCCCAGACAAGCTCTCCGCCGATGTTGAGAAGACATTCGACAAAAACACAAAAGGCGCTGTAACCTATCGCCCAGAACCACTTTTCAGGGATGCCCAGTATCTTCTCTTTCGTGCTTTCGGATAATGTGTGATAGTAAATAATGCCTATTATTAAAAACATGAACATGATTTCGATATTCCAGCCTACCAGTGTCCGCAGAGCCGTATCGCCCGGCGTTGTCCAGAAGGCGGAACGCCCCGTCAGATACATAACCCAGCCGTTCCATGTTTCGTTGAAGAAATCCACACCGAAAATTGTAAAACCGGCCAGGACTGCGTTCCAGTTCTTCGTCTGACGCGCTTCTTTTATTTCCCGGGTATAAATATAACAGACAATAGCTAATAGAGGGATTATATACCATTTGATCATCGAAAGATCCCTCAGCCCGCTTAAGGCCTGCTGTGTTGCTGCTGTCATATAACCTCCTTTTATGTTAATAAATTAAAATTGCAGATATCAGTGAATCGTTTAATTACGCTATTAAGATTGCCATATTAAATTTATTATATTATAATATTCATGAATCAAAAAGAAATAATTTCCATTATTTTAATTCCTGAATCATATGTAAAGGAGAAAAGGATATTTGGTATTTACCAGCAAGATAAAATTCGCCCTTATAATTCTAATAACCATTGTTATAATCGGCACTGTCGGTTTTCATTTTATCGAAGGATGGAATCTTATTGATTCTTTTTATACCAGCATTACTACTTTATCAACAGTGGGATATGGAGATTTCGCGCCGGAAACAACGACGGGTAAGTTATTTGCGGTTTTTATAATTATTTTTGGCGTGGGCATGATGTTCTATTCGCTGGTTCTCATGGCGGAAACCTTTATTGACACGCGTCTGCGCAATTTATTGGGGAGGGGTAAATTGGAAAAAATGATCGAAAAAATGCATAACCATTATATTATTTGCGGCGGCGGCCGTATTGGGTTCTTGATTTGCCGTGAACTGATGGCGGGCAAAATACCTTGCCTGGTTATTGATAACGATCCCGAGGTGATTCAGAAGGCTCAGGAAGAAGGTTTTATTTACTGCAAGGGAGACGCAACACAGGACAAAGTCTTGATTGAAGCGGGAATAAAAAGGGCTAAAGGTGTTGTTTGCGTGCTGCCGTCAGACGCGGAAAATCTTTATGTTATTTTGACCGCAAAGGAACTCAATCAACAAATATATATTATGGCCCGTTCCGAGGAAGAAGAATCTGAGCACAGGCTCCTTCGGGCGGGAGCGGACAGGGTCATGTCTCCTTATACGCTTGGCGGCGTTAGGATGGCGATGGCTATTTTGCGTCCAGCCATGCTTGATTTTATTGAAATTACCACCAGCCGGCAAAGTCTGGAGTTGCGCATGGAAGAAATCTCTATTTGCAAAGGTTCGCCGTTTATCTCTCAATCACTGGAAGATTCAGGAATACGCAAGCGCTACGGGCTCATTATTGTCGCTGTGAAAAATGATTCGGGAAAGATGATTTTCAATCCTATGGCCAATTATGTTATTGCCGAAGGTGACAGATTAATCGCGATGGGCGAGGATGAAAACGTAAAGAAATTTGCTGAATCTTGCCTGGCATAAAGAAGGAGTGGATAATGAAAATAAAAATATTGCACTATATATGGATATGGGGATTGCTGCTTTCGGTTTTCAGCTTTTCCGGCTGTGTCGGACCAAGTCTTTACAGTATTAATATCTACTATGATGCGGACAAAACCGCTGTTCCCGCGTATTTAAAAACCGATGTTAAATCCTCCGGTGCTGTTCTTTCCATAGCTGAATTTACCGATACGCGCCAGATTAACGACCGGCTCGTGATCGGGCGTGTGGTGGAAAAAAACGGCGAAAAAGTTTTAGTGTTTCCCAAGAATATCAAGACAACTAAAGTTATGTCTAACGGCATTAAACAATATTTAAGAAAGGCCGGTTATAAAATTGCCGATAAAATTGAACAATGGGATTTAAAGGAAGAAACCATACCGAAAGGAGACGGCAAAGTTATTATCGGAGGCAATATAGAGGAATTGGAAATATACTGCCGGAGGGGGTTTCCTACTAATTCTTATAAGGCCGATATAAAATTAGCCGTCGTTATTGCGGATATGGCCAAAGGGAAAATATTGTATAAAAGCAAGGTGGAAAGCAGTTATTCGCAGGAATATGTCTGGTTTTCTGAAGATCATCTTGGAGATCAGGCCAGCATTATCCTCGGTGATGCCATCGAAAAATTATTTGAAGATAAGGCATTGGCGCAAAAACTTAAGGAAGCTATCGTTCAGTAGTTGTATAAGAATAATTCCACGCGACGTATCAGGGTGCCTGTCAGGAACCAATTGCATTAACAGACAAGAAAATAATATTCTGTCGCTGAAAGTTTATTTTTGATCGGTTATGCCCAGTGATTCGCAGAGAAGTTCCGCCGGATCGAGCGCAGGCAGGCCGGAGAGGCCGCCCAGTTGCATCCGGCAGGAACCGCAGTCCGCGACAATATCTTTTGCTCCAGTTTTTTTGATCAATGAAACAGCCCGATTGCCTATCTGGATTGCCGTGGATTCGTTTTCTTTTTTAAAACCGTAACTGCCGGAAAGTCCGCAACAGGCGTCATCAAGAATTTCACATTCCAGGCCGGGTATCAAAGACATAAGTTTTGCCGCCGGATAACCGATTCCCAGCGCCCTGAGATGGCAAGGGATGTGATAGGCGGTCTTGCGCAAAACTTCTCCGAAAACAGGTTTTGCATACTCTTCATTGATGAGTTTAATAATGTATTCATGGACGTCATAGCTGTTTTCGGCGATCTTTTTGCCCTGCGGGATTTTCAGAATGCCGGGATAATCATGCAGAAGGCAGAGTCCGCAGGATGTGCACGTGTAAACTATATCATAGCCCGCATCTATATAGTTGGACAGTGAAGAAGCATTTTTTTGCGCAAAATATTTAGCAAGAGCGATGTTTCCGTTGCCAAGCGCGGGAAGGCCGCAGCACCACTGGGGCGGCAGGACGACGTCCACATTCAGGGCTGAAAGCAAGCGAACAATTTTTCTGCCGACGTCAGGGCGGTAGAAATTTATAAAACATCCATAAAAAAAGGCAACTTTTCTTGTCCTTGTGTTCAGGATTTTTTTCCCTTTGCGCATTGTCCGGAAACGAAACCTGGGGAAAGGTATGTAAGTTGATATTCCCATTGCCCGAAAAGCTTTCTTTCCTGTTTCGGTAGAAGCGATCATGTTGGCGATAGGGGCGGTTAAAGAACCAAGGGCGCTCAAATAATAATTATTGGCAAAAAGCAGATGTGCAGGCGTTTGTGGATGTTCCTTCCCGTACCTCTGTTGTTCATTAAGGATTATTTGCGCGGGTTCAACTCCGCATGGGCAGGCCATTTCACAGCGTTTGCACTGGCTGCATAGAAGAACCCATCCATCCTCCGCTCTTTCCCTGTCCGATCGGAATCGCTGGGCGTCCGGTCCTGACTGCTTCGGTCCGGGAAACTCCGGGTTCACCCGGAATACGGGACAGTTTTCCACGCAAATCGTGCAGCGTATGCAATGTTCATATTTCATTTGGATAAATACTCCGCGCAGGATTGCGCCGCCACATGGGCTGTTGCCAGCGCCAGACCGTGACCGCAGCCGTTTTTTAATATCTCCGTATTGGCAAGAATTCCACCGCACACAAAAATATTTTCCCATGGACAACCGGCAGGACGCAAAGATGAATCAGCAATAATACCCGCTCTGCCGATGCCATGATTTAAAGAAAAATAATCATTATCGAACCATGTTTCCCGTGGTCCGTCAATATGCACGGGGAGATGGAATACATTTTCAATAATAGTTTCGCGTGTTGCAGTAAGGCCGCCGCTGACAAACGATCCGGTGGACAGAATAAAAGCCCTGGCGTTAATGCTGTTTGGTCTTCCTTCGGACGGCGTAGTTACCGCTTCAATTACGCGGCCTGCTTTTTCTCTTCCCTCGACCGGCCATGACCAGTATATCGTGCCTCCTTTTTTGCGAAAATATCCTTTCAGCGCATTAAACAATCTTCTTCCCGGCATGGAGGGTGGAATGGTCGGAATTTCAAATACAGGCTTTCCAATGAGGATCGATATAGTATTGACAATTTCACTTGCCGATTCCAGGCCGAGAACGGCGGGGAAGGCGATCTTGTTTTCGTCAATGTTTAGCCTTTCCAGCCAGATGATAAATCTTTCGAAAAATTCTTTCTCCTCGAAATGTGACGCGATACTCATAGTGCTGTAAACAC
Organism: Smithella sp.; assembly: GCA_050011015.1. GTDB lineage: Bacteria > Desulfobacterota > Syntrophia > Syntrophales > Smithellaceae > Smithella. The sequence goes on along the minus strand of JBEKJX010000129.1, from coordinate 4,071 downwards.
CGGCGTCATAGACTGAAGATTTAGTATCCCTGCGCCGGGATATGATGTAGCCGGGATAAAAATCCTTGAGCCCTTTGAAGGTTATGATGTGTATACTGTCCTTGTTGTCTTGAGGCGCCTCTTTCATTGTTGAAGGAACCAGACAGGAAGTTTTAAGCGTGCCCAGAGCCGAGAGAATAAAACGATTTTCTTCGGCAGCGCCCGCGTAGGGAATTCCCATATCCCGCATAGCTGCCTGAAAATAATTTAAAGCTGTCCTGCTAAATTTTTCAGGCACAAGATGGTAGGGATGCTCCGGCGGGAGATCATGAATAGCCGACAGAGGATTACTGCCGCGGGAGCAAACATCAATACAGCCGGTGGAAAGGCATGCTGTCGGTTCTCCTCTGGTAACGAGGGCGACTTTGAAACCGCGTTCGGCAAGAAGAGCTCCCGCTGTCAGACCTGCTACGCCCGCCCCTATTATAACTACATCGCATTCGGTAACGCTCATTCGTGTTTCTCCATGGCAAGGATGCCCAGATAGATATATTCAACAAGCTGTTCTTCCCGGAGTTGATCTCCCCAGAGAGCGGGTCTTATTCCTTTGTAACGGCGCTGGAGAAATCCGCTTAGCCTTTCCATGGACTGTTCAGGCGATATAACGCTCATATCATTCATGATACCTAACGCGCGAAAAGTGCAGAAACCGCCCTGACATGGCCCCATGCCCAGACGCGTCCGGTGCTGAATATCTCCTACCGTTCGTGTGCCGGTCTGCCTGATGATTCTTTCCACTTCCTGTCTTGTGACAAGTTCGCATTCGCAAACAATATTTTTCATATCCGTGAGACGCTTGGCAAGGGGATAACCGCTCAGTTCTTCCTGTCCTTCCAACGGTATTTCCGCCGTTTCACATGATTTCTTGAGATTAAAAGAAGCCATGATGGTGTCCACCATCTTTTCCGCCATCAGCCGGAAAGTCGAGAGTTTTCCTCCCGCTATGCTGTACATGCCGTTTTTATGATCAATAATCTGAAAACCACGGGATATTTCGTGGCTGTCCGCTTTCTTTGATTTAAGCAGAGGTCTGACTCCGGAAAATGCCCGGATGATGCGTGTTTTGTTGAAGTGTGGAATCATTTTCCCGGCTTCACTGATTATGGTATCCACTTCGGAAGATTCGGTTAACAAATTATCCGGATTGTCAATCGCCAGCGCAGTTGTTCCAGCCAGGCACACTGCTTCATTGGGCACTATGATGTCGCCGTCGGATGGCTGCCTCAGTCTGTTTATTACCATATTGGTCAGACGATGATTGGTGATAACGAGCGATCCCTTGACAAGAGTCATTGGCACTTCAGAACCGGCAAGAGAGGCGATCAGATTTGCCCATGCGCCTGTCGCGTTGACGATGATGTTGCCGTGGATTTCTCTGATTTCACCTGTTGCCTGATCGATGGCTTTGATCCCTGTGCAGCGGCCGTGCGATTTGATTATTTCCATGACTTTATGCCGTGTGAAGATAATTCCACCTTTAAGCTCGGAAGTCCTGATGTTGAGCAGGCAAAGGCGAAATGGATCAATGGAGCAATCGGGAACCTTGATAGCTTCTTCTATTTCCGGATTCAGGCTGGGGACCATATCGATGGCCATTGTTGAGGAAACAACCTCGGCAGGAATGCCCACTGACTCACAGCCTCTGAGAAATATTTCGCGAAAGCGCTTTGAATCTCCCGGAAGACGTACGAACAATCCCCCCGTCTGTTCGACACATTTCTCTCCGATTCTTCTGAGAATAAGATTTTCTTCATAGCATTCGCGGGCAGCTATCGGATCGGTGACGGCATATCTGCCTCCACTGTGGAGAAGACCGTGACAGGCGCCGGTGGCTCCGGCCGCGAAATCGCCTTTTTCGATGAGGCAATGGGGAATGCCGCGCAACGCCAGATCTCTGGCAATACCGCAGCCGGTGGCTCCGCCGCCGATAATAATGACATCAGTTTTAATCATACTATTATCATCCCATTTCTAAAGGAAGTTTCCGTCACGCTGGCGCAAATTCTCCTCAATGTAAAGTTCTATTTATTATGCGCCTTCTAAAAAGGGAAGCGCTTTCGATCAAAGATGTTATCGAGGCGGCTGGGCTTAAGGTGACGAGACGTATTATACATACGTTCAGGGAAGCCGGCAGGGACGCCAACAAAGACAGCGCTTTGATTTAGAATTGGTACTATTTTTCCTCCTCCCAGTGCATCGCTCGTCCTACGGCCTTCTTCCAGTTGGCATAGAGTTCTTTCCGTTTATCCTCGTTCATGCCCGGCGTAAACCTGCGATTCACTTTCCTTCGCTCGGCAATCATGGATTGATCCTTCCAGAAACCGACGGCCAGGCCGGCAAGATAAGCGGCTCCCAGAGCCGTTGTCTCAATGATCTCAGGCCGTTCCACGGGTACACCAAGGATATCCGATTGGAATTGCATCAGGAAATTATTGGCACAGGCGCCGCCGTCCACGCGCAGTTCGCAAAGATCAATTCCGCATTCGTTGCGCATCAGTTCCAGGACATCACGGGTTTGATAAGCAATGGATTCCAATGTTGCGCGAATGATGTGGTTCCTGGTTGTTCCCCTGGTCAATCCCAGAATCGCGCCGCGCGCGTACATGTCCCAGTAAGGAGCGCCAAGGCCGACAAATGCGGGAACCACATAAACACCGAGAGAGTCTTCAACCTTTGTGGCAAAATACTCGCTGTCTTTAGCATCGTAAATTACTTTCAGGCTGTCGCGCAGCCACTGAATAGCGGCGCCGGCGATAAAAATGCTGCCTTCCAAAGCATACTCCACTTTGTTGTTTATTCCCCAGGCTATGGTGGTTAAAAGGCCGTTTCCCGAATGAACCAGTTTTTCGCCTGTCAGCATCAGCATGAAACAGCCGGTGCCATACGTGTTCTTAACCATACCCGGTGTGTAGCAGGCCTGTCCGAATAGCGCCGCCTGCTGATCGCCGGCGTCTCCGGCAATAGGTATCTCCGCTCCGAATATCCGGGCATCCGTACTGCCGTAAACCGCGCTGGATGGCTTTACTTCCGGCAGCATAGACGCGGGAATATCGAGTTCTTTTAAGATTCTTTCATCCCACTTGAGATCTTTGATATTGTAAAGCATTGTACGGGAAGCGTTGCTGTAATCAGTAACGTGCACTTTTCCCCGTGTTAAATTCCAGATTAACCAGGTATCAATATTGCCAAAAAGAAGCTCACCGTTTTTTGCCTTTTGTCTCGCTTCCTCAACATTATCCAGTATCCATTTTACTTTGGTCCCGGAAAAATAAGCGTCAAGTACCAGACCGGTATTTTCCCTTATATAGTCTGCCAATCCTCTGGTTTTGAGTTCGTCGCATATTCCCGCGGTGCGGCGGCACTGCCAGACGATAGCGTTATAAACAGGTTTCCCCGTTTGTTTGTCCCAGACAACCGTCGTTTCACGCTGATTCGTTATGCCGATGGCAGCTATCTCTTCCGCCGTAATGCCCGTCGTTGCCAGAATCTCGCTCACCACGCCGCTTTGCGATCCCCATATCTCCATCGGATCGTGTTCCACCCATCCCGCCTTTGGATAGATTTGGGTAAATTCTTTTTGGACCGTTTTGACGACATTTCCCTCACGGTCATACAGAATGGCCCGTGAGCTGGTGGTCCCCTGATCAAGAGATAAAATATACGATTTCTTCATTTCGTGCTCCTAACATTAGGATAAATATGACAATGGAAGTGAAATTATTAGTTCATAATGCTTTGTTTTGCAAACAAAAAAGTAGATATTGAACCATTTTTAAGCTAAGATGTTATTCAGATAAAAAATAATCAAGCACTTGATTTATAAATTGACATTATCGGAGAAAATTTACAACCCGCCGATAAAACATTGCTTGGTAAGTACCTGTAAGAAAAAAGAAAATAATTATCTTTTAATAAAATGAAAATAATTTAAATTTTTTCTTGACACAATCGTGAAGAGAGAGTAGAAACCCTTTTCTGTTCATCAGAATAAAGTGTTTGAATGCAGATTGAAATTTTCAATAAGTTCACCGA
>JBEKJX010000128.1:0-8404 GCA_050011015.1 Smithella sp. | reverse complement strand
TCTTCAGCTTTTCCTGCCTCCCGCAACCACCAGCACGATGCCGCCCAGAAGCGCAATTCCTCCCACAATCGGCGGCAGCGGAATCGTTTTCGTCTTATCGGCAGTCATCTGGATGGGGCCGATATCAACGACCTTCTCCCTCGTCGTGTAGGTGATGCCCTGATACGCTAACGCGATGACTCCGATCACGATAAGGATGATGCCTATAATTGTGTATGTTTTCATTTCGCTTTCCCCTTTCTATTATCACTTCGTATCGGTTGATAATCCTCTACAGGCAAAGCCATGAGCTTATTAATAACGTTGACCAACAAAATGATCAGCAATCACCAGTCAGTTTGATTCAGGTCTACTGCCGGCTTGTTCATCTCACACCAGCCGGCAGTGATCATATGGCCTCTATCTAATTTATAAAAAATTCTAATGATACCGATTTATATCCGTTTCCAATGAGTCAAGCCGACGGGAAATGTCTGTTCTTTCGACGCTCGAGGCGTATCTTCCTCCTTCCGTCATCCGCAAATAATCACCACGAATAGCATCCAGTCTGGATTGAAATTCTCGTACCTCTGTCAGAGGAAAGCGCCCATTGATTCTTCCATCATCAATTCTTCCCTGGAGGGTGACAATCCTATCCCCATTCCTTGGTGATTCAGTTCTAGCGTACTGGCCAAGCGCCCTGTTTATTTCATCTCCAAGCATATCAAGTCTTCCATGAAGGTTGTCCCATTCGTCCCGGGAAACTACTTTATCTCTCAGAGCCTCATAATCTGTTCGAATACCTTTCAGTGTCGTCAGAAACATCTGTGACTGATCGGGGCTAAGCACACTGGTTTTCAACCCATCCCCAATTTTCTCCTGGATTACAACCATCTTGTTCTCCGCACTTCTTTGATTATCCGGCCATGTTTGAGGCATGGTGGCGCAGCCCAAAAACAAAGCGAATACAAAAGCCATTAGCACCGTCAATGAAATAGTGTTCTTCATTTTTCTTCTCCTCTTTGTAAAATGCAACGTTAATAGAACTAACCACCTCGGTAAGTTCAAATCACAAAATCATTCATACAGGATTCCGCCCCTGAATGACTCTGACCAGTATAACGACAATGGCAATGACCAGCAGGATATGAATAAAATAACCCATCGTATAGCCGGTCACCAAACCGAGCGCCCATAGAATTATAAGTATCATGGCGATGGTCCACAGCATCTGATTCTCCTTTCTGATTGCTCATTTCCCCGCCGGCCTGCGACCCTCGCATCAGCCGGAAGGGGGAAAGAAAGTGTCTTTGTTTTGAACTTATGCTACTCGATGGTCATCCGGTTATTTACACTCTTCACACCTTTTACGTCGTTCGCGTATTTTGCGGCCAGATCCTTTTCAGCCGCGCTGCCGGCCTGACCACGCAGAGTGACCACACCGCGCTTCGTTTTGACTTCTGTATTAAGAGCACTGGTCGAGCGGTGATAGAGCAACGTCATTTTGACCTGCGCAGTGATGGAAGCGTCATCAATCTTTTCGCCTACCGTTCTCTTCTTTTTCGCAATCGTCCCCCCGGTCATCTCATTATTTACGCCTTTAACTCCTTCAACATCCTTGGCGTATTCGGTCGTCAATTCCTTTTGTGCCTCATTGTCGGCTTTGCCTTGCAGAGTGACGATTCCGCCTTTAGTGCTGACCTCTGTCATGGCGCTCACGTTCTTATGAAACAAAAAGATGGTTTTCACTTTCGCAGTGATCCATGCATCCGACATCTCATCGGGAGGCGTACCCTTGACTTCCAGTTCATTGTTCACACTCTTGACACCGGGGAGGTCCGCTACGGTCCCCTCGGCCAATAATTTATGTGATTCTTCGGAAACAGTTCCCGTTAAGGTAACAGTGCCGTCCTCGGACTGGACTTTAATATCATCAGCCTGCAGGTAGGTCTTAAATACATACGATTTTTTGGCTGATGATTCGATGCGGTTATCCATTTTGGAAGCCTGCACGGGCATACTTAGCGCCAATAGAGCGACAGCTGCAGCCATCATTACAACCAGTCTATAAATATTTTTCATCGGTACGTTCTCCTTTTATTTTTGTTACGGTTATTTTTTAAACTATTTTACTCCGGAAATATCAGGCACTTCGGAGTCCTGCTTGTGAGATATCATGCAAACACAACCGCAGCGCAAGAACGCGCCGCTGCACGATACGCCGCTGAAACTATTTTCCAAATACTTTCTTAACCTGACCGATCTTTTCCTGAATCTTACCGGACATCTCTTCAATTGAGCCTTCAGCTTTCAACTTCGGATTATCGCTTAATTTCCCGGCAACCTGCTTGACTTTACCTTTCATCTGATGAAACTTGCCTTCCGTCTTGTCCCTCTTGCTTGATTTCATGGTATTCCTTTCCTTTAGATTTTCGATTTAACTTCTGGGCTATCTTGTTTCCAATAATAATTTCCCGGTATAGAATGATTCTCAAGCCAATCAACGGATCAGATGGAGAATGCCAATTATAATGAGATAAATGGCAACAAAACAATTCAATATGGGAATACTATCCTTACTATCCTTGTTATCCTTACTGCTGGATTTCATGGTATTTCTCCTTCACCTGTTTGACGAAATGTTTATTTTGAAATCTTTTCATTGAAGACATCAACGCTTCGGTAAAATCTTTCTAAAAATGTTTGTCACACTCTTTTCCAAACATTTCCAATTCTGAGACAACGGATTAAATCGCTGTAATATTTTTTTTCCTGAATAATGCGCACCACCAACATGGTGATCGCAGTGATCATCAGGACATGAATGCCTCCACTGAACGTGTAGCCAGTAAATAATCCCAGAAACCAAAGAATCAAAAGAATCACCAATACGGGCAAAAGCATATTCGTCTCCTTTCTGCGAAATTAAATCTTCTCTATCCCCGCCGGGTGGAAAACGCTGTAAAACGGCCTCTCATAGCGCTCCCTGATAAAATTCATCGCCCCCCCGAAGCACCCTGAAATGTTCCGACTTCAGGTGGGCCATAAGGTTTTCCCGGGTATCCCATTCTTCAAGAATAAAGCGTTTATTTTCATCCTCGATACTATGAAAGAAGTCATAACGCTTACATCCCTTCTCCTGTCTTATTGAACCTGATAGTGAAGCAATCGTCTGCGACAATTCCATGCGCTTCTCGGAAAGAACATTCATTCGTATGATTGCCATGATCATAAAAAAACGCCTCTATTTTTATGATTTAAAAAAAGATCATATAGATGTAGTAGCAAGTAGTCTGCCAATAGCCGAAGAAGAATCATATATTTTAATTCATCCTTCTATAACAAGTAGTTAGATTAACAGGAACGAACCTTTCCAGATGCATGAAATGACTCGTTTGACCTCAATATTTGGCGGAGCCTCAACATATTGAGGGATACATTGACGGGTTAGACACCGTGGTTCTTTTATCAGTGGCTGTTTCCATTATTTCTTATGCAAGCAATTTATAGCCCTTTTCCCGAAACAATCTCAGGCAGGCATCGGCGACAGTATTATCGTAATGGGTTCCTTTATTCTTTTCGATTTCGGCCAGTGCCGCATCTATTCCCAAGCCGGGACGATAAGGCCGATGGGAAGCCATGGCTTCCACCACATCAGCCACAGCCATAATGCGGGCCTCCATAAGAATTTCATCCCCTTTCAGATTTCTTGGATAGCCTGAGCCGTTCATCCGTTCATGGTGCTGGTAGACAATTTGTGCCAGCGGCCAGGGCGATTCAACATTCTTCAGCATTTCGTATCCACTTTGGGAATGTTCTTTAATCAGGGAAAATTCAGTGTTTGTCAGCTTGGTGGGCTTGGACAATATTTCCGCGGGAACTGACAATTTCCCGATGTCATGGATAGAACCTGCCATTTGGATTCCTTCTATTTTATCCTGAGGTAATCCCATTTCCCTCGCAATAGCACTTGCAAGATTTGCAACCCGGAGCTGGTGACCGGCTGTATATGGATCTCTCATCTCTACAGCGGATACCATGGTCTGGATGGTCGCGCCAACGGCCTTCCTGAGACTTTCGAGGGTCTGTTTAAGCTCCTGCTCTACCTTCTTGCGCTCGGTAATGTCACGGCCTACACCAATAATGCCAACTGCCCGATGATTTTCATTTCTGATAAAGGAAGCTTTCACTTCTGTCCAAACGGTGCTCCCATCTTTTCGCCTCATTTCCAACTGAAGCACTTGGAGTTTACTAATCCCTCCCTCTTCGGATGTTTCAATTTCTTTGGATAGTTTCTTCCTGGCCAAATCCCAGGAGGATGCCGTCATCATCTCCATGGATGATCGATTTAACATCTCCTCCGGTTCATATCCCATCAATACTTTTACAGAAGGACTGGCATAGGTGTAATTCAGATTTAAATCCAAAACGAAAATGACGTCATCGACATTATCGGCCAGCAGGCGATATTTTTTTTCACTTTCCTTCAGTTCCTCGTCTGCCCGCTTGCGCTCGGTGATGTTAGTCAAAAAATTCAGAGTAGCAGGTTTTTCCTTCCATTGAATAACAGCCGAATTAATTTCAACCCACTTTACTGTTCCATCCTGGCTCAGCAATCTGAATGAATAAACATTTTGAACATCCTCACCGTTCAGCCTTCTTATATGATGATCGGCGACCATATCAATATCATCGGGATGTATAAAATTTATGATAGGTTGGGGTGTTAATTTCTTGTCTGAATATCCTATCATATCAATACCGGCACGATTGACAAAGACCACCTTCATATCCTGTGTGACGATAATTGCTTCCTTGGCATTCTCTACGACCATGCGATACTTCTCTTCGCTATCCTGTAACGCATCCTCCGCCTTCTTGCGTTCGGTGATGTCCTGCCGCAGGTTCTCCATGGCCTGCTTTAATTCCTCTGTCCTCCCGGTTATCTCGGCCTCCAGCTCTTTCTGGTAATTACTCATCAAATCGTTGTAGGCCTTGACCTTCAGCAGGGACCGGACCCGGGCCAGAAGCTCCACTTTATCTATAGGCTTGGAAATAAAATCATCGCAACCGGCTTCAATTCCTTTTACCCGGTCTTCCGTTTCCCGCAATACGGTAATCAGGATTATCGGAAGCAATCGATGGATATTATCTTGCCTGACCCTGCGGGTAACTTCAAAACCATCCATGCCGGGCATTATTACGTCCAGCAGAAGCAGATCGATTTGATTGCCGGAAAGTTTTTCCAGTGCCTCTTTGCCGTTTGCCGCCGTGACAATTTCATAACCCTGCGGGGCAAGATATGCATCGAGAAGCTCAATGTTTTGAGGCTCATCATCAACAATTAAAATTACCGGTTTTGTTTTCATAGCAGTTTATAACCTTTCTCCCGAAATAATCTCAGGCAGGCATCGGCGACGGCATCGTCATAAAGAATTCCCTTATTTTTCCCGACACTCTTTGAATTTGCCGGGCATTCAAAAGCATGACGCGTTTTCCGATGGTGGCAAATTCGTGCTCGACCTCATAGTTGTTAAAAGTTGTCTTTTCGGGAAGGATTGTTTCCAGCAGTTCCCGCAGTTTGGGAATATCCCACTGTTTATTCCCCAGGTCATAGATAAGCTGTCCCACGGTCTCTTTGGGGTTTACCTTGAAGAATTCATAGAAGGAACGGCTGGCGGTGACCACTCTCAAATCATGATCCAGAACGATTAAGGGTTCACGGACGGTGTCGATGATGTTCTCGGCATATTCATCAGATCCTGTTGCGGTTTTTTTTGCAGCCATTTTCCACCTCCCTGCGCCCGGTGATACCTTGAGCTATTTATCGGCCATGGTCATCTTTACAGGACTGTGTTGTCTCCTTGGTGCCTTGTTTTTTGATTAACTGTATTGCCGCGACAAAGCTTTCACTGTAGGAATATCAGAATCCTGTTGCTTGTCGTCATCATATTCCTTCTTGATCGCGAGTATCTCGTCCTGAATGGCAAAGAAAGCGTCCACGACATCAGGATCAAAGTGGTTTCCCCTCCCTGCTTTGATAATGACCAGTGAATCCTTCACAGAAAACGGGGCCTTATAGGGTCGTTTGGAGGTCAGAGCATCGAATACATCAGCGATTGCCGTGATGCGGCCGGCGATTGGTATATCTTTACCCGTAAGATTGTCAGGGTAGCCGGAGCCATCCCATTTCTCGTGATGGCTCCGGGCAATAATCTCTCCCAGCCTGATAAATTCAGCGTCCGAGCCCTTGAGGATTTTGGCGCCGATGACCGTATGCGTTTTCATAATTTCCCACTCTGCCGGATCAAGCATGGCCGGTTTCAGCAGGATATGGTCCGGTATGCCTATCTTACCCAAATCGTGCATAGGCGCTGCATAAAGAATGGTTTCAATAGTTTTTTCGTCAAGTCCCATGCGGCGGGCAATGGCGGCGGAATAACGGCTCACGCGTTTGATATGCTCCCCGGTGTCCATGTCTTTGTACTCAGAGGCTATGGACAGCCGGTAAATAGTGTCCAGCGAAGCTGCTTTTATCATCTCATAGGCCTGTTTTAATTGTGCGATCCTTCTGGTTACCTCGGACTCCAACTCATTCCGGTAATTACTCATCAGGTCGTTGTAGGCCTTGACCTTGAGGAGGGATCGGATCCGGGCTAAAAGCTCCGTCTTGTCTATAGGCTTCGAAATAAAATCATCACAACCGGCTTCAATTCCCTTTATCCGATCTTCCGTTTCCCGCAATGCGGTAACCAGAATTATCGGAAGCAGCTGATTTGTTTTACCCTGCCTGATCCTGCGGGTAACCTCAAAACCATCAATGCCGGGCATCATCACATCCAGCAGAATCAGATCGATTTGATTGCCGGAAAGTTTTCTCAGCGCTTCTTCGCCGTTTGCCGCCGTGACAATTTCATAACCCTGCAAAGCAAGATATGCTTCGAGAAGTTCAATGTTTTGGGGCTGGTCATCAACAATCAAAATTATTGTCTTGTCTTTCATCCTCCACCTCTCTTTTAAATATGACTTTGAAAATATTCACTTAATATATTGACTGATTTCTTTCGCAAAAGTACGCGTATTTATCGGTTTGCCTATAAATCCGGTGTTAGGCATGCCTTCTATCTCTTCTCTGCCTTCAGCCATTACCGAAGAAGTCACAAAAACAATAGGAATATCGTGTGTCTCTTTGTCTTGACGCAATATCCTGGCAGCTACAGTTCCGCGCATATCCGGCAACCGCACATCCATTAGGATGATATCCGGTATTTCTTTTCTGGCTATGGCAATCGCATCGGCAGCATTTTCAGCTTCAAATACATCGAAACCGGCGATCTCCAGGATGTCTTTTTCCAGCAGAAGATTATTTTCATTATCATCTACAACTAATGCCTTTTTTTTCATCTCACACCCCATTTCTGGATATAATCGGCAGAGTAAACCGGACAGAAGTGCCGCAATTCAGTCCTTGTGACTCTACAAAAAGCTTCCCGCCGTGCAGTTCAACCAGCTTTCGAGAAAGCGGCAGACCGAGTCCTGTCCCCTCGGTTGCCCGGGAATAGGGAGTATCGACACGGAAAAAACCTTCGAATATTTTCTCCATGTTTTCCAGCGCGATGCCGATTCCCGTGTCCCAAACCACTATTTCTATCTGAGAATCGACTTTCTTCGCCCGCATACCGATTTTACCATCTTCGGAGGTAAATTTAACCGCGTTGGAAAGCAGGTTATAAATTACCTCTTTTACTTTGAGTTCATCCGCCTCGATATCCGGTAGATCATCGGCTATATCCAGCAATATTTGCAGTTTCTTTTTACCGGCCATATCCGCTACCAGCAGTGAAATCTCATTTAACAGACTTTTCATGGGCAAGATGGATAATGTCAGTTTCATCTTTCCGGATTCAACTTTTGCCATATCAAGTATCTGATTGATCAGTAAGAGAAGGTGCTTCCCGCTGGTCAAAACATTATTAACGTATTTCTTCTGCTTCTCATTAAGCGACCCGAAAGTCTCGTCGTATAATACTTCAGAAAACCCATTAATGGAGTTAAGCGGCGTTCTGAGTTCATGCGACATGTTGGCCAGGAATTCGGATTTTACCCGGGAGGCGCGTTTTAACTCGGCGGCCAACCCCAGTAACTCTTCATGGGCTTTTTCCAACCCTTTTTCTATCTCCTTGCGCTCGGTGATGTCTTCGATGGCCAGAAGGATGATCCGCTCTTTTCCCGACGCTCTTTGAATCTGCCGGGCATTCAAAAGCATGATGCGCTTGCCGATGTCGGCAAAATCGTGTTCCACTTCATAGTTATCAAAGGTTGCTTTTTTAGGCAGGATATCTTCCAGCAGTTCCCGCAGTTTGGGGATATCCCACTGTTTGTTCCCCAGATCATAAATAAGCTGTCCCACGGTTTCTTCAGGCTT
>JBEKJX010000127.1:0-8448 GCA_050011015.1 Smithella sp. | reverse complement strand
CGGCAGAAAACCTGGTACGCAGTGCACGACTAAGGCGTCCAACGCCACATCCGAAATCGACAAATAGTCCCTTGGGAACTTCAATCTGATGCTCTCCCATAAAATTAAATACGCGCGATATTTCTTCCTCGCCGGTTGCAAAAAATTCTTCTTTATCCCATTTGTTTCTATAATAGCGCTTGTCCGTCAAGATTATCCATAACGCATCAGCTTCCGCATTCTGTTCCCATTCCCCGGCATATTTCTGAATTGATTTGTTCATATATTGGCCATTGGATGTTCGCCAGACTTGATCTAAAAATGCCTCATTCATCGATGAAAAGAATGATTGCTCATAAGATGGGCCCCTGTAGAGGCATTTCAGTCGATTGATTTGATTTTCACGGTCAGGTCAAGTTCTGCTCAGGGGGAATAAATTTATTAATTGCTGTATGACTTGTATAAACTGAGCACTCGCCTTACGTAATTTTGCGTTTCACGGTATGGAGGAATATTATAATGATATTTGGCGACAGCCTTTTCTCCCGCATTGTATGCGGCAAGGGCAAGACTTAAATCTCCCCTGTAGGTTTTCAGGAGATAACGCAGGTAACGCGCCCCTCCTTCGATATTTTTTACCGGATGAAAGCTGTCATCAACATCAAGGGCATATGCCGTTTTGGGCATCAGTTGCATTAAACCCTGCGCCCCCACCGGGGAGACCGCATTGTGATTAAAGTTGGATTCCGCTTTGATGATCGCTTTAATAAGCGCGGAATCAAGTCCGAATTTATTTGCGGCTTTATTAATAATATCATCATATTTATTTACATCAATATTGGGTTCGAAAAGAATTCGTTTTTCCTTCATTATCAAAACATATTTCACGTTGGGATCGGAAGGCACATTGGTCAGATGCAGCACACCCTCGCTATCTATGTGCTTGTAAATATCGGCATAAGCAGTGCCTGTCGCCATGATTGTAAAGGTAAATGAAGCCAGGGCTAAAGCTGATAAAAACAAAGCTTCGCTTAATTTAATAAGAAGCATGTTCAAATTTTTTCTCATGGTTATATAATAATTCTTTAGTCGTTATAAATCAATATCTTATTTAGAAAAAATAACTAAACGCTTATTATTACAGCAATAACGCAAAGCAAAAATATCTGAAAACACTGCAAATAATCCTTCCCTGTCTATGCCGATTCTAAATCGTCATTCCGCCATCCAGCGCCAGGACCTGTCCTGTTACATAACTTGACGCATCGGAGGCCAGATAAAGAACAGCGCCCACCATTTCTTCCGGTTCGGCAGGTCTGGCCATCGGAGTTCTGCTCATGGCTATATTCAGAATATCCTGATTCTTCCAAAGGGCTTCACTGAAGCGTGTTTTGGTAAGTCCCGGAGCGATTGCGTTTGCCCGGATATTATACACTGCCCACTGTTGAGCCATGACTTTTGTGGCCATAATCACGGCGGCTTTACTTATGGAATAAACGGGTAATATATCAGGGGTGATGCCTGCGATGGATGCGACATTGACAATTTTTCCCCCGCCTTTTTCCTTCATCACACGCGCGACTGCCTGACTTAAGAAAAACAGACCCTTAAGATTAAGATTCATAATGGCATCCCAGGTGCGGTCATCTATGTCGATAGCCGATGCCATGGAGGGATTTGTGGCGGCATTGTTTACCAGGATGTCTATCTTGCCGAACTCCTGCATGACTTTCCCCACAAGATTATTTACATCTTCCATTCTTCCTATGTGAGCGGCTACCGGGAGGCATTTTCTTCCCGTTTTTTTTATTTCTGCGGCCACCTTTTCCAGGTCGGCTATTTTTCGGCTGGCAATGACAACATCAGCGCCCGATTCGGCCAGTCCCTTCGCTATGGCCTCTCCGATTCCCCTGCTGGCTCCGGTGATGAGAGCAACTTTATTTTCAAACGATAACTCCATTTTTATTTCCTCCTGTGATATTTGAGATTATTATATTTTACATTAACATTTTATTGCAGCAATTAATTTTATCAAATAACTCTTTTTCTTTTTGTCTCATCCTGCTTGTTTCTTTTTTAGTCGTATTTTCGTGATTATAACCCAATAAATGTAAAATTCCATGAATGATGAGGAAATCAATTTCCTGCTCAATAGTGAGTCTGCCTTTTATAGCGTCCCGTTGAGCCGTCTGAATGGAAATAATAATATCACCCAGGATTTGAGGATTTATACCGCCGCATTCGCCTTCCTGCAAAGAAAAAGAAAGAACGTTGGTCGCCTTATCTCTTCCCATGTATTGTTTGTTTAATTGTTTAATAGTCTCATCATCAACAAAAGAGATGCTGATTTCTTTATCCCGGCAATCAAGAATCCTTAGAATATCTAAAACCATGCTGCGGATTTTACGACGCCGGATTTTGATTCGGGTTTGCCTGTTTTCGATTTGTATTTTCATTGGGTTCTTTTTTGCCGTTGGTTTCTTTCGGCGCCGTTTCCGGATAATCGACGCGATGGTGAAAAATTCCCGTAAGAATTTTCGTGAACGTTTCCGCTATCGTGTTTAAATTACTTAATGTCAATTCGCACTCATCAAGTTGTCCATCCATATAGATGCCTTCAATTCTTTCCCTGACCAGTGAACGAATTCTGGCCGGAGTCGGATTGGAGAGGGTGCGAGAAGACGCTTCAATAACGTCTCCCAGCATGATCAGTCCTGCTTCTTTGGTCTGCGGTTTCGGTCCCGGATACCGGAAATCGCTTTCCGATAAAGAACGGATGGATTCATCTTTATCTTTTTTGGCCTTATCAAAGAAATAACTGACGATACTGGTGCCGTGATGCTGCCGGATAATGTTAATAATCTGTTTGCCGAGTTTTGCCTGAGTGGCCAGTTCACAGCCGTCCTTTACATGAGAAATGATGATCAGCCCGCTCATTTTAGGAGATAATTTGTCATGTTTGTTATCAGAACTCTGCTGATTTTCAATAAAGTACTGAGGTTTTTTCAGTTTGCCTATATCATGATAATAAGAGCTTACTTTTACCAGTAAAGAATTGGCTCCGATAGCTTCGGCCGCAGCCTCCACGAGAGAAGAAACGATGATGCTGTGATGATAAGTGCCGGGCGACTCGATGATCATTCTCTGGAAAAGGGGTTGATTGAGATTGGCCAGTTCCAGCAGTTTGATATCCGTGATGAAGTCAAAAAGACTTTCAAACACAGGAGTGATTCCGGCGACAAGTATGCCGGTAAGAATTCCTCCGGTGAAACCCATGATCAGCCGTAACAGTAAATCATTAAATAAATTTCCCGTTATAAGATTCAGGCAGATAATCGCCGCCATATTTACAATTCCCAAAAAGAGGCCGATCCTAAGAAAAACGGAACGCTGGCGGATGCGTACAATTTGATAAGAAGCGGCAATGGATCCCAAAAAGGAGAAGAGAGGGAAAATAATTTTTTCATCGAAGATGAATCCGATCAGGAAAGATGTGAGGGCGCTTATAATCAAGGCGACGTTTCTATTAATTAAAATGGCGATAGTCATTGCTCCCAGCGCGAAAGGTATGGCGAAAAAACAGGCGTCGACCGGTATGGAGGGAAAGGATCTGTTGACGGCGAGGGCAATGAAAATTCCCATTTTAATAAACAGGATTTGCAGCAGGGCAATAATGCCGAAAACAAGCAAATCAACGTTGGAACGGGTGGAAGTTTTACTCCAGTTTCTTGTCCGCCAGAGATACAGGATAATGGAAAGAAACATGGCTGTGAAGAAAAATCCCAACATGGTTGAAAATCTGGAATAAATATTATCATGGGAAGATTTAAAGTAAGCATTCAACTTGGTTAATTCCAGGTAACCGATTTTTTCTCCTTCCCGAACGATCATTTCATTTTTTTGCACCTGGAAAAATGACGGGTTTGTGTTTTCGATGATAGCCAGTCTTTTCTTTTCCGTCGCTTCTTTATTAAATGTTAAATTCGGTTCAATCAGTTTTTTAGTCAGAGAAAACGCAACTTTTTTCAGAATATTTTCTTCACCGCTAAAAATAATGTTGACGGTTTTTAAGAGCGGCGTGTCAATTTCCCGAATATTAAATAATAAAGGAGAGTCTTGAATTTCTTCTCTAGCCTGGGTTTTTATATTTTGAACGATAATGCCTTTTTGTTTTTCTGAATTGTTCAGGATATCATTTGTAATGAATTTATTCTGATAAAAAGATATAATCACACGGGAAAATTTCTGTTGCAGATCATTGGAGAATTTGTACTCGTTTAAAACATAAAATTCTTCTGAACTTAAATAGACGCCTAAATAAGCATCCAGAAGTTTTTTCTCCTTTTGCAATTTGCTCAGATCGATATTTTCTTTTTCGGACGCCTTTTCCCTGGAAGGATTTATGGATGTTTTGGCCGTGTGTGAAAAAGCTTTGACTAATTTTGTTTTAATGTTGTCAGCGGTTTTGCTGTCATAGTCATAAATCGGTTTGATATTTTCCGCGTCCTCAAGCTTTTTTTGTTCGGTTGCCTGTTTGTCTTCCACCAGGAAAGGGTAGTCGGCTTTAATATTTTTGGGAGCGATCATTCCCATCTTGAGTTGCGGTTCGGAAAAACGAATGTCCGGCGCCATGATTATGGATAAAATAAGGCAAAGGGTAATCGCGATGGTCCATCTCTGGAAAAGACTGTTTTTCAAAAAGCCAAAGGAGATGTTCCTGCTTTTCAGCAGCTTCTTGAAAATATTTATCGCTTTATTTTGATAGGTTTCTATTAAATTCATAAGATTTATTTGCCGGGATCAGCCGTTTTTTCTTTAGCCAAACGCGCGTAAGCTTTTATGACGTGCTGAACTAACGGATGCCGGATAACGTCAATTTCCGAAAAATAAACAAAGCGGACACTTTCGATTCTTTTTAAGATTTTTTCAGCTTCAATTAAACCGGAAACTTTTCCCGCGGGTAAATCAATCTGGGTAATATCGCCGGTAATGATCGCTTTAGAACCAAAACCAAGCCTGGTCAGGAACATTTTCATTTGTTCGGATGTGGTATTTTGCGCTTCATCCAAAATGATAAAAGAATCGTTAAGTGTTCTGCCCCGCATAAAAGCGAGTGGGGCGACTTCAATCAGCCCTTTACTGATGAGAGCGGATGCCCTTTCCATATCGATCATATCATAAAGCGCGTCGTACAGGGGACGAAGGTAAGGGTTGACTTTTTCGGCGAGGTCTCCCGGTAAGAATCCCAATCTTTCCCCGGCCTCCACGGCCGGACGCGCCAGAATTATTCTTTGGACTTTTTTCTCCAGCAAATATGATACGGCCATGGCCATGGCCAGATATGTTTTTCCGGTTCCGGCGGGTCCTATGGAAAAAACCATGTCAAAATTTCTCATGTAATCAATGTAAAGTCTTTGAGCGATGCTTTTAGGGGTAATGATGCGCTTTTGAGAAGAAATAAAAACAGTGTCGAGGAATATTCTTGCCAGTTCGAAGGTTACATCTTCCGAGAGAATACGGTGAGCATAGTCAATATCGGAGGAATGAATGTGCCAGCCTTTTTCCATGATTGAATAAAGCTGCTGCAGCATAGCGCTGATTTTACGAACATTGCCGTTGTTGCCGGAAACAGTGATATTATTTCCCCACGCTCTCACCTTGACCGGTTCCAGCTTTTCGATAAGTTTTAAATGCTTATCGTGTTCGCCGCAGAGATTCTTCAGTAAATTGTGGTCGGCAAAGGAAATTTTCTCTGCATTTATACTTTTAGTTGCTTGCTTCAAAATAATTATCAGCCTCTAAAATTAGAGTATATATCATAAATGCTCTATTTCCAATGGTGAAATGACCCGTTAATATTGAGCCGGTTTCTATCACTTTGATTTGTCCAATGCAATACATATTGATAAGTTCTTTTTAATCCGTCAGATAATGAACATTGACTATAAGTATATGATCTAACATGTGTAATTTAAAAGAAGTCATGATAATTTACTTTTGCAGAAATAAATGGGCGAAAACTTTGGCGTCACCAACCATGTCGTCAACGGGGCAGTTTTCATCCGGCTGATGAGCTGTCTGGCCGGTTTTGGACCAAACGGCAACAGGGTAATCGTGTTTGCGGATATAAGAAGCAACGGTTCCCGCCCCCACGCCGCCGGCGGATGCTTCTACGTTGTAAACCGTTTTAACAGCTTCTTTGAGCGCCTGCACAACCGGAGCATGGGCAGAGGTCGGTTTCAGCGATTGTATGTATTGGGCGGTTGATATTTCTATCCGCACCTTGAATTTCTTTTCGATGGTTCGAACCATTTTCTTAATTTCCGCCATAACGTCCTGTAAATCATAGTCCGGCAGAACGCGGCAATCCATGCAAAAAACATCTTCGCCGGGAATGGTGTTGATATTGCCCACGTTCGCCTCCTTTTTTGTCGGTTCGAAGGTGCTTTCCGGCGGATCAAAAAGGGGATCGGATTGGGGGAACAGTTTTTTTAATTTGACTAATTTTGTTACCAGATGCGAAGCCGCGACAAAGGCATTATTGCCTAGTTGCGGTTTACTGCCATGGCACTGCTTTCCTGTTGTTTTAAAACACAGCCACAACATGCTCTTTTCAGCGACTTCAATTAACGAACCCTCCGGATTTCCCGAATCAGGAACGACAATCAAATCGTCACGGTTAAAAAGATCAGGCGTTGAATCGATCATATCAAAAAGTCCCTTGCTGCTTGATGTTTCTTCATCGGAAACAAAGGCAAGCTTAATCGAATTATCGGGTATCAATCCCTCATCCATAATAGCTTTGGCGGCAAAAATGGAGGCCACCATGTCCTGCTGATTGTCTTCGATGCCGCGGCCGAAAAGGCGGCCGTCTTTCACATAAGCCTTGTAAGGGTCATGGCTCCAGAGACGCAATTCGCCCGGCGGAACAATATCCATATGAGTAATAATCCAGGTAAACCTGTTTTTATTTTTGCCTTCTATGGTTGTAACGAAGTTGGGGCGAATGCCGGAGGAAACTCTTTCATCCCGCGCGTCATAATGCCGGAAATTTTTAAAACCAAGCAGAATAAGGCGCTCTTTCAACAGATTGGCCTTTAAAAGTTCCCCGTCGCCGCCGTTTTCCGGGCCTACAGCGGGGACGGCGCAAAGAGCAATCTGCAATTCAATCATTGCTTCACGATAGGAATCTATTCTCCGGGATATACGTTTGAATTTGTCTGCGTCAATCATAAAAATTTCCTTCAAAAATAATTTACTCTTCGGGAGTTATGGAAGTATAATGCCCGATAGTCGACAGGGGCTCGTCAAATTTTTTGCCGTCGCCAAGAATCAAGACGACGTTTTTTGTTTTATTCAAATATCTGGCGGTGACTTTATTCAAATCATTAATGGTGACTTTATCTATATTATTGCGGTAAGTGACCAGAAAATCAGCGGGCAATTTTTCATACTCGATATTCATCTGCTGCCAGGCGATTTGTCCGGCGGTGGAAAAAGAAAAGATAAATCCATTGTTGATGGAATCCCTGGCCCAATCTATTTCTTCAGCCGTAATCTTGTTTACCGGAATATTATCCAAAACAGAATCAATAAGAGAGAGAGCCTTCAGGGTTGAGGCTGATTTCGTAAAGGCATAAGTGGCGAAAACCCCGTAAGCGGGTTTCGCGCGGTAAAAGCTCCCGGAGGTGTAAGCCAGACCTTCATTATTACGCACAATGCTGACAATCCGGGAAGGGAAGCCGCCGCCGCCGATTATAAAATCAAGAACGGTGAAAGCGTAAAAATCAGGATCGTTTTTACTTGGCGCGAACTGACCGCTGACAATGATGGATTGAGCAATTTCCTTATTAATGAAATAAACGCCGGCATCCGGTTTTTGAGGCGGCGGTAAAACAGCGGTGGAAATATTGCCTGCCTTCCAATCGCCGAAGCAGCGGTTGAATTTTTTCACAGCTTCCTCTTTTGTGATATCTCCGCTTACGGCAAATATAATATTACCGGGCCGGAAATACCTGTCGTGGAATTTGACTAAATCATTACGTTGAATATTTGCCACTGATTTATACGAGGGGAAGCGGCCGCGCAAATCATTGCGATAGATCAGACGGTTAAATTCCCGGAAAGCCAGTTTTTGCGGATCGTCCTTGAGTCTTCTTAATTCTTCGTTCTTTAATCGTCTGGCCAGCTCAAATTTCTCCTGTTCGAAAGCAGGGTAAATAAGTATTTGGGACAGAAGATCAAGTCCGTGGTCAAGGTCGTTGTTTAAAGTCGAAAAATTAACCCGGGCCGAATCCATGGACATGGTAATTGACACCGACGCGGCCATGAAATCAAGTTGCCTGTCGATTTCCGCGCTGTTTAATTTTGCCGTTCCACCGGTTCTCATGACATCGGCTGTTAATTCGGCGACGCCTTCCTGTTCCTGCGGATCATACATCGTTCCGGTTTTAATCAGGGCATCGACAT
>JBEKJX010000126.1:0-8461 GCA_050011015.1 Smithella sp. | reverse complement strand
AGTGAAGGCATTTTTAAGTTTTTCTTGATTTCAAGCATTGTTAATATCCTCCTTTCTTACACTTATAAGATCAACCTCCTTTAAATCTATTAATAATCGATCTGCAACAAGTTTTGACCATTTACTTTTTTCCTGAATGTAAGAATCACAGATTACAATGTTGTGATCATCCTTTTGATCAGGCGCTGCTATTAACCTGCCAAGATATTTTTTTTTATTTTTCATGGTTATTATAACAGATTGATTTATGGCTTCAAAAAAGAAACCGAATTGAACTTCCTTGAAGTAATCACGTTTTGTAAGTAGCTGAATGAAATAATTTGTAAAACGATTTTTCCTTAGAAAGGCATAAATAGTTGAAATAATAAAACTATAAGCACATAGCAATACAAATAATATCAGACAAATATTTATGTTTTCAAATAGCTTTGAAAGGACATCTGTATTATTTTTATTCTTAATAATTGAAAAAAATATTTGGATGATAACCTGTTTTTGTTCATTAAATGGTTGCCATGGGAATAACAAAAAGATAGTCCACAGTATAACACTTGAAAGAATAGCTTGAATAGACGTTTCAAATTGTGATTTTTCGCCTTGCAACAGGTGATAGTCCAAAGTGTGAATGAAAATATAACCTGGAACAAATACAAGTACAAATGTTAAAGCTTTTATCCCGTCAATTTCCATTTATTCACCTCCGATAAATAATGATATTAAATATCCTGCAGAAATAATTGTTGTTATCAATCTTAATCTGTTAAGGATGATATTGACCGGCGCCAATAATCTTCCGGGGCTTTATCTTCGAACGGGCCAATTTTTTATCAAGCATAATCCTGAATGCGCAATAGTAATTTTCAAAAAGACAACCCGTAAATGATTGTGCGGTATTTTTGCATCCTCCGCGGCATTTCAACGCATACGGACACGTCTGGCAAAACCCTTTTAAATCCTTCTCTTGAAAATTTCTGTTATACGCAAAAAGTTTATGATCATACCATATATCTTTAAGTTTGCGCTTGCGTACATTTCCTTCAATAAACTTTGATTCCTGTAAAGACAGGCATCCGGTAACACCGCCGTTACTGGTTATTCCAAGCGCTCTAAGTCCGGCATGGCACCCCTCCCATTCCTGCTCAGGTCTTATCGCCGGCTCAAATTTAGAATAATAACCAATATCATCAGCGCCCACAACCAAATCTCCATATATCGCCCGCATCTTTACTATAAATTTTATCAGTTCAAGATAGTCTTTGGGCTGCAAAAGAAGCTCCGGACTTTCGGCCAGCCTTCCCCAGGGCGTAGCAAGCTGAATCTGCCAGCCATAAATGCCGTACTTGAATATATGATCTCTTATCTTCGGCAGCACCTTAAAATTGAGCATATTAACCTGAGTAATAACGGAGGTCTGTACCCCTTTATCTTTAAGTATCTCCATCGCCCGGGTCACTTTTTTGAAAGAACCTTTGGTCTGCCTTATATAATCGTGAACCTTTTCATCGCCGTCAATACTTAATCCGATATGAACATCGGGGCATTCTATACTTTTTATCGTTTCGGCTATACGCTCATTTACCAGAAAACCATTGCTTATAAAACACGGGACTATCTCCGCCTCGGCAATTTTTTTTGACAGGATTTCCCAATCCTTCCGCATAAAAGGTTCTCCGCCTGAAAGAACAACTCTCCTTGTCCGTATCTTTTTTAACTGCCCTATAACCCCGATCGCTTCTCTTGTGGTTAGTTCATCTTTTCTTTTCGTCAAGGGGCTCGCACTTGATCCGCAATGAATACATCTCATATTGCAGGCCAGAGTTGTCTCCCATACGACGGTATCCGGTTCAAGAGTCTTCACCCAGGCACTTCTTGCTTCTTCGTTTGCAGTTATCTTCATATTTTAATATTCACCATTAACTTTCCCGGACAGGCCATAGAAGTTTTTGTTTAATCAGGCACAGCCGGACTGCCAAGCCCGGCTATGCCTGATCAGGAGCTGCTTTTTACACTGATACATATTGCGAATATATCAGCGCTGCAGTTTTTATTTTTTCTTTGACACCGGTTTCGGTTTGAGCGGCGCATACAATGGCATAAGTGGGGCATATTTCATTACCGGTTTACAATTAGGCGGTGCATACTTTATTACCGGTTTGCAGGGAAGTGGCGCATACTTTGTTACCGGTTTACAATTAGGCGGAGCATACTTTAATACTGCTTTGCAGGGAAGTGGCGCATATTTTAATACCGGCTTGCAATTTGGCGGAGCATACTTTAATACTGCTTTGCATTTAGGCGGTGCATACTTCACTTTAAGTGTAGAAGATTTTTTTGCTGTTTTTTTTGCTGTAGCCATCTTTTATTACCTCCTTTACTGTTTTTAATTTACATTTATTCTGCTGCTTCTACCCGCTCGCCTGTAATTGATGAATAATTAATAAAAAGTATCCCATAAAATTAAAAATAATCAATCCCTCGAAAGAGGGATTTTATAGAATGAATTATTTGAAGATTGCGGGTTATAACCTGAACATGGAAGACCATAAAATTAATATTTCGGAAATTGAGGAAGAAACAAAGTGTCAACAGGCATCGAAAATTGACCCGGCATCGGCATCCGGAGCCGACCCCGATAAAATTTTATATTTTGTTGCAGAAGCCAGCCCTTCCCTTTCATCAGCCCGGATCAAAATTGGAATCTGATTTGCCTTGTAAATGAGTCGGAATTGCATGCCGATTCACAACTTTCTTGCTAAATCTATTGTCAAGACGGGTAAAACGCCGCATAGACATGCGCATTGTCAGGTTTTGGCGTTCAACAAAACCGGTAGAAATATGTTTTTTATCGGGATTGCCGGAAATGCGTTTTTTCTCCGCGACCGAACTAAAAAGTCAATTATTTCTTATATCTGCCTAGCAAGCATACAATATCGCTAAAGATTTGAGGATGACGGGCCACAAACGTTTGATGCAAAATCAGGCGTCATTTAATAATAAAAAAATAGGACATTCCTTTTGGGAATGTCCTATTGATTCGTCCTGCTTCTTTATTATTAATTAATTATTTTGCAGGTGCAGGTGCAGGTGCCGGTACAGCAGTAGTCGCGGGTGCGGGTACAGCAGTAGCCGCGGGTGCGGGTACAGCAGTAGCTGCAGGCATTGCAACTTGAGGTGCTGGTGCTGGCTCTTCAGCTTTTTTGCATCCTACGACTGCAAAAGATAAAGATGCAACCAATAGCATAGCAACAAAAATAGCGAATAATTTTTTCATCAACCGTGAACCTCCTTTCAAAGATTTAGGAACTAGGTTTATTCCAGTCTTTTTGTATGGAGCCATATTTATACACCATTTAAGGTTTTGTCAAGAGCCAAATATAATAAGGCAATGAGGCATAATAAATCAGAAAAATCATTTAACAAAATCTTTGCTTGACAAAAAGCCCGGTTTTGTGTTTAATAAACACAATCATTAACGGTTCCAAACCAACTTAGCGCCTGCTTGAGATATTTCTCGGCAGGCGCTTTTTATTTTATTATTATCATTACCACTTGAAACATGCCTGTTATTTTAAGGGAAATATGCGTTTTTTATGATATATTTGCTCTAATGAGAAATATAATCTTTCGGTGATGTAATTTCATCGGTATTATTAAAATCATAATAAATATATTGCGAAGTAACATCAACTTTATTGCCGTTTTTATCAGGTAACTTGCTCACAATTTGTGATTTAACGATTGAATACGTTTTGCCGTCCACCCATATTTCAACATGTGAACCTATCTTATTTTTAGAGAATGAATCTGAAACGTTATCTATATTCTCCAGAAGAAAACTGAAGTATAAATATTTGTTACCTTCTGTTTCAAAGCACTTCACATTTTTAATATCATTCCCGACAAGCATTTTACTCCAGAGCTCGATTTTAAGACTATTATTGACTTTAGTCCAGTTCTCGATCATCTGGCCGTTTGATACCTTTAACCATGCGCCAATTTGAAAATAATAGTCATTACCTATGGATATCCACTTATCATAAAGGGGGCCATCGGGTTTCCACACTGTTTGAAAAACAGAAAACCGGTCAGGACGATTGACGGATGCCCTAATTTGAATAGGAAAATCGCTTTTAAGATTTTCAGGCGCCGGCCTGATAAAGACATAGTTTTCAATTGAATATGTTTTATTTTTTGCGTCATTAGCGATAATTTCTCTTATGGCATCCTGCGAATTTATTGATTCGCATTTTTTCTTATCAGCGCCGCTGTCCAGAAGCAGAAGATTAAGATGATATATATTTTTTTCCAGTTCAGAATAATACGGGATTTTATACAACATAAAAAAGGATAATTCTTTTTTACATGCATTAATATTTCTCTTTTCAATAGACAGCTCAGCAAGATTTTTATGCGCCGGCACATAGAAAGGATCCAATCCAATGACTTCCGTCCATCCTTTAATAGCCTCATCCAGCATCCCGAGTTTATTATATTTCTTCGTGACAATGGATCGCAGGTAGAGTTGAGCTTTTTTGGATTTATCCGAAATATTATTCCCGCATATTTCTAATACTTTTTTGTGCTGCAAAGCGTTACTCTCCAATGACCATTGCGCTGCGGCTTTAGTCATTGCCCTGAATAAAATGTCATGATCAATATTTAAGCTCTGCGTGACCACCTGTATGTCCGCGGAGGATTGGCTTTTAGTCAATGGATAAAGCTCTATATCCAGATCACTGTTTGATAATACTTTATGATTTTTACTATCACATAAATATCCTATTTTATTCCTCAATATGGAGATGGTTTTATCATCATCTAAAACCGATTGCTTTGTTAAATAATCCTGCAGCCTGCCACGCGCGATATCCTGCCATTCCAGGACTTCAATGATTCTTTCAACATCTTTTTTATTACCCGTGATGAAAAAATCAGACCATAACATGTCAAGGTCGCCGGGTTTGCTTATTTTCATGGTCAATACATCGATTTTGGATGGCAGTAATGACAGATTTTTTTCAATCTCTCGCTTTTCACTGGAATACTTATCATCATCTGTTTTTTGTTTAAGATATCGAGTAACATCTTCGCCGCCGGTGATACGGAATATAATCAGCATAAACAATCTTTGATCGTGCGACGCGTTTTCAAATATTTCCTCATAGCTTTCAATTTCAGAAGGTTGCTTTTGCGCGATTCTCGCGAACATATATGCCAGCGGATACAAGCTTTCTTCGTCTTTTTTAATTTTTATAATTCTTGAATTTATCACCTTGCGCAGGATATTCGGCACTTCATCAGGCCGGGGATCCGAATAATAATTTGTTAAAATTTTCATTTCAGCCCACGGGATATTATCCGATTCTGCGCTGTAACTATTATAAGGATAAAAACAGATCATGATGTTTACAAGGAAGAAAGTTATTACAAGCGACCGGTAAACCTTCTTGAGTCTGATTATATTTATACGATCCATAAGGACTCCTGAATGATTTTTTCTCAAAATGTTATGAAGATAAAAGAATGACTTGAGTATTGACTGATTATCACTCCTTACATCATAAAACTACTATCAAGTACGCCGGGGGTTTTTAATTGTCCGGGGTATGGAAACAGAGCGCTGTCACTGTTTCCCGATCTTAAGATTTATTTTTCGCCGACATGAACTTTCGACACCACTTTAAATTTAAGCGGCATGGCCGAATGTTTTAATCCGGCAAGCTTAAACATCCGATCCAATTCCTTCGTGCTGTAGAACTTTACATGTTCATGCTCGACAAATTTAAAGATTCTGTCAACTATTTTTATGATCAAATAATCGGCGGTCGCATCAAGAATGTATAATTTTCCGCCTTTTTTCAAAAGACGGTGCATTTCTTTCAACGCTTTATCGGGATATAAATAATGATGGAAAGAGTTGGTGCAGATTATGATATCGAAAAAATCATCGTCCAGCGGGATGGACGCGGCATCGGCCTGCAGAAAATGAAAATTATCTTTGCCGCTGAAATTGCTTTTTGCCTTTTGGATCATCTTATCGGACAGATCAACGCCGTAGAACCGGCCCCTGTTATTTGCCATGCCCGCGGCCTGCCGCAGCGCGAATCCGGTTCCGCAGCCGATATCCAGAAAATGAATGTTTTCCCTGATATCAAGGCAGGCGACAAGTTCGCTCTGGAGATGCCGCAGGTATTTATATACCGGATTATTGCCGTCAAATGAATCCGCCCATCTGTCCCACTTTTTCTTATTGTTTATTATATGCTTTGCTTCATCCATGATTTTCCGACCTCTGCCGCAAATTAATACCACATGTTAACGGTATTAAATTGCAATGATTACCTGATAAAATTTGTCGCTATCCTCTCTTCACTTTCCGGAAGTGTAATCCCCGCTTTTCTACCCGCTTCGATTGAACGTAAAAGCCATGCCATATTCCTGCCCAGCGTCCGCATGGTCTGTAATCCTTCAGCATCCTGCAGTACTTCCTCCGGTGTGTTGCCATGCACCATGTTCCAGTACTGGGATGAAACAACAGGCATATTATTAATCGTAAAATATTTATTCAATTGCTCAAACGCTGACGCGGCGCCTCCCCGGCGGCAACTGACGATTGCCGCGCCCGGTTTATACGCGAACACACCGCGGCCAGAAAAAAAGCACCGGTCTAAAAATGATTTTATGAAACCGGAAGGTCCCGCAAAGTGGACGGGAGAACCAAAAACAAAACCGTCCGATTTGACAGCTTTGGCAAGGGCTGCATTGACAGCATCATCATCGAAAACGCATTTTCCCGTTTCCTCGCATTTTCCACATGCCGTGCACCCTCTTATGGGTTTTTTACCGAGATAGAATATCTCTGTTTCAATATCAAATTTATTCAATTGCTTTTCCACTTCACAAAGGGCTGTGTAGGTGCATCCTTTTTTGTTCGGGCTTCCATTGACTAATAATACTTTCATATATCAACCTCCCTCTATATAGAGTTGCCTGTCAGCATCTCATTTTCAGAAAAAAATATCAAAGACAATAAAAAGAACAACCGTCCCCAATATTTCTGAAACAACATAACATCAAATTAAATTTTTATTTATGACAATATTATTTGTTACACTTATTCACAATATTCGGCAGCCATTTAAATTGAGGATTACAGGTTCGAAAGGTGCAACACAAAATATTAGTGATATTAACTAAAATATTCTGTGGTTTTTAGACTATTTATTTTCATGTAATATGTTACAGCAGAAAGAGAGAAAACATAGATATGGTTCTCAATTTCCAATATTCCCTTTTTGTCGAACTTCTTATTTTTAAGTAATTTACTTGCAATTTGTGATGAATTACGAAAATAAAGACATTGTCCAATAATACTCATTGCGCAAAGATAAGCCGTTTTTTCTGTCGCTTTCTCTCCCCATATATCTTCAATAATTGACGCAAGCATTGCATAGGAAGGCCGCATAAATTTTTCAATCAGAATATCATCCACTTCTGTAGGCTCGGCATATTCTCTGGCTAAAAGTTTGTAAAACCAAGTCGGAGAGCCCTCCTCAAACATACGCATCATTATCGAATGAATGTAAAATCTCATTTTTTGTTCTGGAGAATCGCTTTTTTTGATTCCCCGGTCGTTCGGATATTTATTTAATCCAATTTCGTAATAGTAGCGAAGCACCTCCATATACAACTTCATTTTGCCACCAAAGTAATAATTGACGGCGTTAAGATTCACATCCGCTTTTTTACATATTTGGCGCACTGTCGTTTTGTGAAAACCATTTTCAACAAATAGTTCACCGGCAATTTTAATGATAGCAATCTTCTTTAAATGTTCATCTGATTCCATAGTAACTGATCCACCGGAGATTTTTATACCATAGGTTAAAATATAGTTCAGCTTTTTTATTTCTCAATTTTAATATGCCTCTGATGCCGTAGGATGGTATTTTAAAGAATAGGTCGCAAACATTTTGTTAATTCTTCAAAGTGGCGTAAATGTTTTCCGCCACCTGATATTTTTAGTGATGATTCTTCTTTAATAGTGGGGGAATTAGTGGCCAAAATAACCGTGTTTTGGTGATAATCACCGTTTTTATTGTCAATAAGACTGTTCATGACAACCGTATTAAACATGCGTTTAAAACCTTTGTAATTGATATTACGTGTTAATTTCAAATTTATTTAACCAAATGGATATATTTGTTGCCTTTGGCATATGAATTGCTCATTATCATGGTAACGAATAAAATATTTACAATAAAGAGAGATATAAGAACGACAAACAAAGACAGACAGAAAAACTGCAATAACTTATTTAACAAACAAAAAAGATTTACAAGGAGGCTATTATGTTAAAGATTTTTAGTAAAAAAGGCGAAAAAGGTTTTACGTTGATTGAGTTGATGATCGTTATCGCGATTATCGGTATTTTGGCGGCCATCGCCATTCCGCAGTTCAT